>JAWXUG010000062.1:0-8897 GCA_044432885.1 Erysipelotrichaceae bacterium
TGTAGCAATTGAATATATAAAATCACACTAATTGAAGCTACACCAGATTTACCTACAAGTTCTAACAATATAATATTGAAAAGTAGAGTTGTAACTGCTGTGGAAAGTTGGCTGACTAACTCGCTCATTCCATTGAAGATACTTTGAAACAATACGTTGATTCTTAAAATGGGCTTTTCAAAATAAAGTGATCCTTTTCGATAAAAAGCAAAATATAGAAATCCAAAAAATGCTGGGATGCAGTTGCCAATTCCGGTTGCAAGCCCAGCACCAGTAATACCAAGGTTAAGCATAGTTGGGGAAATAAGCACGTAATCAAGTACTATATTGGTTATTCCTCCTAAGAGACAAATGAAAAACCCTAAGCTTGGTTTACCTGCAAGAACAAAAAATGATTGTACAAAGACTTGTAAGAAAAAAGCTGTGGCAAAAAAGGAAAGAGAAACTAAATAATCAATGGCATAAGGATATAATTCATCTTTTACCCCTAGCATACTTACAATTTGATCAGGAAAAGTTAAAAATAAAATGGTTAAAATTAAGCCTAAAAACCCTGTAACTATATATAGTATGCTTAAAAATGAACGAGCTTCATGTGCCTTTCCTTCACCCATAAGTCTACCCATTACAGCGGTGCCACCTGTTGCAAACATTAGTCCGATGGCAAGCACAATATTAAAGGTCGGCCATACCATATTAACAGCTGCCAAGGCATCTTCACCTACTAAATTCGCGACAAAAAGCCCATCAACGATTGTATAAGTTGACATAAAAACCATCATTAAAATGGTTGGAGTAACATACTTAATTAAAGATTTAGTATTAAAATCTTTTGCTAGAATATTCATTATACACCTCTAAATGATTTATCTTTCTTTGTTTCCTGTAGAATGATTTCACAGATTTTTTCAGTCATTTCACAAAATAAATCAATCTGCGTATCGCTATACTCTTTAGATAGTTTGTTAAGGATATCATCATTTGTCTTATCCGTAACTTCGTAATATCTTTTAGATTGATCATCTTTGTTTGTGAAAAGTTTATATACTCGCTTATCAGTATTACTTTGTACTTTGTATATATAACCCTTTTTTTCAAGCTCATTGATTTTTTGTGTCACAGATGGTCTGGATACATAAAGCATATCAGCTATATTACTCGCTGTATATTCACCAGAATGAGCCTCGATAATATTTAAGTATAAAATATCATTGTACGTGAGTGTTTTATCACCAATACCATTATTAAGCAATCGAAGCTCAGCGACAGCACTGTCATGGAATATTTTATCTAGTGCAAGTTTTACGTTATTAATCATCATTACCTCCAATATAGTTATTATAGCCTAATTATTATAGCCTAACTATATTTGCTTGTCAAACTTATACCATTGCAGTCACTATTGCAATCTGTGCAACAACACATTGTTATGATTATTAGAAAGATGGGTTTATAGGCTAAATACTTTCTTGTTTATAAAGTGACATTTATGCAAGGGTTAGTCAATGTGCTATAGCTATTAATAAAAAATTTATATGCGTAGTGTTTTGCATTTTAATATGGGTACAAATTTGTTTCAAAAAGGTTTTAAAAAGATAAAGATTATACGTCGTACTCACTATATTTTTTGAAAATGGTGTATAATAAATATCGTATAAGCATATATAAGGGGGAAGATATGATAAGACGCAGTAAGGTGAATTATTATCTGGATTTAGCCGAAATGGTAGCACAACGTGGCACTTGTTTAAGAAAACAGTACGGTAGTGTCATTGTCAACAATGATGAAGTTGTTTCTACAGGGTATGTTGGATCACCAAGAGGAAGAAAAAATTGTAGTGATATCGGTGTATGTATTCGTGAACAACTGAATGTTCCTCGAGGAGAACGTTATGAGTTATGTCGTAGTGTTCATTCTGAAGCCAATGCAATCATTAGTGCCTCGCGTGATAAAATGATTGGATCCTCTTTATATTTATGTGGCAAAGATGTGAAAACCAATGAATATGTTAAAGACTCAAATAGTTGTTCGATGTGTAAAAGAATGATTATTAATGCAGGTATTGCCAAAGTATATATTCGTGATGATAAAGAACATTATCGAGAAATAGATGTCCAACAATGGATTGACGAAGATGAATCATTAACTGGAGTATTTGGATACTAGAAAGAGGACAAAATGAATTATGCACAAGAAATGCTAGATTTTATATATGCTAGCCCAACCAGTTTTCAAGCAATTGAAAACATTAAAAAAGAATTGATTGAAGCAGGTTTTATTGAATTTAACGAAGCACAACCTTTAACCTTTGAAAAAGGAAAAAATTATTTTGTAACACGTAATCAAAGCAGTGTATTAGCTTTTAAGGTAGGAAGTAAGCTAGAAAATGTTTCTTTTAATATGGTAGCAAGTCATAGTGATTGTCCCACTTATAAAGTAAAACCGAATGCACTCATCAAAGGCAATGGCTATGTTAAATTGAATACCGAAGGATACGGGGGAATGATTCGCCATTCATGGTTGGATCGCCCATTATCATTAGCAGGACGCGTACTTGTACGCCATGAAAATGAAATCAAATCAATCGTTGTAAATATTGATAAAGATTTAATGGTGATTCCAAGTGTGGCCATCCACCAAGCGCGAGATGATCAAGGGAAACAACTTAATCAACAAATTGATATGTTGCCACTCATTAGTATGGATGAAGACTTTGATTTGAATACATTATTGGCAAATGAAGTTGGCTGTGAGGTAGATGAGGTGATTAATTTTGACTTATATCTATATCCACGTGTTAAAGGGTTTATGTTTGATTCCCTTTTATCAAGTTATCATTTAGATAATTTAGAATGTGGTTTCACTTCTTTAAAAGCTTTTTTACAAGCAAGTCATGAAGATACGGTTAATGTGTATGCATGCTTTGACAATGAAGAAACAGGCTCACGCACAAGACAGGGAGCAGCTTCTACATTTTTAATTGAAATGTTAAGAAAAGTAGCTAATGATTTATCTTTTGATGTAAATCAGGCTTTAGCGAGTAGTTTAATGGTTTCAGCTGATAATGCCCATGCGATTCATCCAAATCATCCTGAAAGAGCAGATCAAACGAACCGACCTTATTTAAACAAAGGGATTGTTGTAAAATATAATGCTAATCAAAGTTATACCAGTGATGCGATGAGTTGTGCCTTATTTAAAGAATGTTTGAAAAAATCAGGAACACCTATCCAATACTTTACCAATAGAAGTGATGCTGTGGGTGGTGGTACTTTAGGTTCAATTAGTAGTTCACAGGTTTCAGTTTTATCAATAGACATTGGTTTAGCACAATTTGCCATGCATTCAACCCTTGAAACAGCAGGGCAAAAAGATGTGGACTATATGATTGAAGGGCTAGCAGCATACTATTCAAGTCATATTATGAAAAAAGATGAAGGAAATTATCAAGTCAAATGAATAAAGACACAGTAACATTAAGTGAGGAAACAGTTAGTAAATTAGCGGAATTGAAAAAACAAGGGTATAAGATTCCATCATTAAAAATTATAAAGTCAGAAAGAGAAATACAAGCTATTAAAGAAAGTGCTAAAATTAACACTGCTTTACTAGATTATCTAGAGTCTAAGCTTGAAATAGGTGTGACTACCTTACAAATTGATGAGTGGACCAAAGCATTTTATAAAGAGCATCAAGCGATTGCAGCACCCTATCATTATAATGGTTATCCAAAGCATTTGTGTACTTCAATAAATGAGGTTGTATGCCATGGGATTCCTGAAAATCGTAGTTTAAAAGAAGGAGATATTATCAACTTAGACGTATCAACCATTTACCAAGGATATTTTTCAGATGCTTCAAGAATGTATGGGATAGGAACTATCAGCGAGGAAGATCAAAGGTTAATTCGTGTAACAAAAGAATGTCTTGAAAAAGGGATAAAAGAAGTGAAACCATTTGAACCTATTAATAAAATTGGCGAAGCTATAGAAAAACATGCGAAAGCACATGGATTTAGTGTCGTGCGTGAATTAGGTGGACACGGGATAGGCTTAGCCTTTCATGAAGATCCTTTTATCTATCATTATAAACGTCTATTTAAAGATACGATTATGGTTCCGGGGATGATTTTCACCATCGAACCGATGATTAATGCGGGTAAAAAAGAAGTTTATCTTGATGAAAAAGATGAATGGACCATTCGTACAAGTGATCATAAGAAGAGTGCACAAGTAGAGCATATGATCTTAGTTACGGAAGACGGATTTGAAATATTAAGTAAATAATGAAGTTGGAAACAGAATACGCACTGTTATCCTTAAATATAGAGAAATTGATTCAATAGTACATTGCATCCATAGGAGCGATAGTAGGAGGAATATGAAATCAAATCAAATTAAAAAAATGGTTTTATTATCTTTATTTATAACCATTGAAATTGTTTTAACAATGACACCTTTAGGATTTATTGCATTAGGTCCAATTAGGTCGACAACTTTACACATTCCAGTTATCTTAGCAGGTCTTTTGCTAGGATATAAAGAAGGGTTTATTGTAGGTGGGGTATTTGGCTTATTGAGTATCATAGTCAATACTTTTAGCCCTACACCTACCTCTTTTGTTTTTTCTCCTTTTTATTCATTAGGTGAAATCAACGGGAATGTTTTTAGTTTATTAATTGCCCTAGTTCCGCGTATCTTGTTAGGAGGGGTTCCCGTCTTTATTTCACGTTGTTTATCTAAACTAAAAAGTGAACAGGTGCGAATTTTTATGAGTGCAGCTCTAGCTAGTTTTATTCACACTTGCATGGTAATGATGGGCATTTATTTCTTTTTTGGACAAAGCTATGCGGCTGTTAAAGAGGTAGCTTATAGTCAAATTTTAGGATTAATTCAGGGTGTGATTTTCACCAATGGCCTTATGGAAATGTTTGTGGGGGCTATCATTGTAACAGCTGTTTATCAAGCCGTATCTAGAACTATGAAAGGACAAAGAAAAGTATGAAAAAAACCATTGTAATTGGCGTAACCGGAGGGATTGCTGCCTATAAAATTGCTGATTTATGTAGTCGATTAAGAAAACAAGCCTATGATGTGCATGTGCTTATGAGTAAAAACGCAACAGAGTTTATTACTCCTTTAACCTTGCAGACATTAACCAATAATAAAGTTTGTGTGGATAACTTTGAAACCATTGATCAATACGATGTACATCATATTAGTTTAGCAAAAAAGGCCGATTTGTTTTTATTAGCACCATGTACTGCCAATGTTTTAGCTAAAGTTGTTCATGGATTGGCAGATGATTTATTAACGACTACTTTTCTAGCTGCAACTTGTCCTAAATTGATATGTTTAGCAATGAATACACAAATGTATGAAAACCCAATTACCCAAGATAATATAAAGAGGGCGAAATCCTATGGGATGCATTTTGTGGAACCTGAAACAGGCGTTTTAGCGTGCAAAGATGTAGGTAAGGGTAGATTAGCTTCATTAGATCATATCAATGAAGCGATTGACTATCACCTTACACAAAAGTGTCTAGCAGGCAAACGTGTTTTAGTTAGTGCAGGTTGCACTCAAGAAGCGATTGATCCTGTTCGTTTTATTAGTAATCACTCAAGTGGAAAAATGGGCTTGGCGATCGCAAGACAAGCTGCTAATATGGGAGCGCAGGTAACACTGGTCCATGGGCCAGTAAATGTTGAGCATTCCTTTGTCAATCTTATTGGGGTTAGCTCTAGTGAGGAAATGTTTGAAGCGATGAAAAAAGAAGCTGTTGAAGCGGATTTTATCATTAAGGCAGCAGCGGTAGCAGATTATACACCGTGTGAAACGATGCAACAAAAGCTCAAGAAAAATGAAGAAATATTTGATTTAAAACTTAAAAAAACACAAGATATTTTAGCTTATCTTGGTGAACATAAACCAGCTCATCAAGTCATTTGTGGCTTTGCTATGGAAACGGAAGATTTAATTGAAAATGCACGTAAAAAATTAGTGAAAAAACATCTTGATATGATTGTAGCAAACAATCTTAATACCCAAGGTGCAGGATTTAAAACAGACACCAATGTAGTAAGTATTATTGATGATGAAAACGTAGAATCTTTAGATTTGATGAGTAAAGATGAATTAGCCAAAGAAATATTATTACGTATGTTAAAAAGGAGAGAAGATGTTATTAACCATTGATGTAGGAAACACCAATATAACCGTAGGTGTAATTGAGGAACAAGATGTAAAGGCAAGTTTTAGATTAACCACAAGTGATCAAAAAACAAGTGATGAACTTGGTATGAGTTTAGTAAATTTTTTGAATTTAAAATCTATTCATCCTAGTGAAATTGATGGTGCAGTCATATCGTGTGTGGTGCCTAAAATTATGTATTCATTAAATAATGCTATTAGAAAATATTTCAATCTTTCCCCGCTTGTCATTGGCCCAGGAATCAAAACTGGCATCAAAATTAAAACGGAAAATCCAAAAGAAGTGGGGGCAGATCGCCTAGTAAATGTGGCGGCATGTCATGAGATTTACCATAAAAATTGTTTAGTTATTGATTTTGGTACAGCTACAACATTTGACTATATTTCAAGTGATGGAACTTTTGAATATACAGTGATTACACCGGGGATTCAAATTGCTGCTAATGCCTTAGTAAGCAATGCTGCTAAACTTCCTGAAATAGAAATAAAGAAACCTCATTCTATCTTAGCTAAAAATACCATTGTTGGGATGCAAGCAGGCCTTGTGTATGGGTATATTGGTCAAGTAGAGTATATTGTGAAAAAGATGAGAGAAGAAATTAGTGAAGACTTTCTTGTCGTTGCCACAGGTGGTTTAGGCAGAATTATTTATGAATATACTGATTGCATTGATATTTATGAGCCTAATATTGCATATATTGGAATGGAAATCATCTATAAAAAAAATAGTAATTTATCTTAAAAAATGCTATAATATAATCCGAGGTAAATTTTATGAAAAAACTGATTTTAGCTAGTCAGTCCCCTAGAAGAAGGGAACTAATGATGATGCTGAATCTTCCTTTTTTGGTTGTATCTAGTCGCATTGACGAAACGATAGATCAAACATTAGATGTTGAAGAAGAAATTAAAAGAGTTGCTAAAGAAAAAGCTGAAGATATCTTTGCACTCCATCCAGAAGCTATTGTAGTAGGGGCAGATACCCTAGTTGTATTAGATAACGAAGTGTTAGGAAAACCTAGAACTCCAGAGAATGCATTTAATATGTTAAAAAAATTAAGCGGGAAAACGCATCGTGTCATTACGGGTGTTTGCATTAAAAGTGAAAAAGAAACAACTTTATTTGCACATACTTCCTATGTTACTTTCTATGATTTAACAGATGAAGAAATTACAAGCTATGTTGATACAAGAGAACCACTAGATAAAGCTGGTGGTTATGGAATCCAAGGCAGAGCTGCACTATTTGTGAAACATATTGAAGGAGATTATTATTCTGTGATGGGATTACCAATCTCAAAAGTTCATCAAGAATTACTTAAGCATTTTGCTTAAGTTTCATTGCCGCCTTGGTATAGTGGTAACACACATCCATGGTAAGGATGAGCGGGCAGTTCAATTCTGCCAGGCGGCACCATTTAACGATTGACCCTTATAAAATAAGGGTTTTTTATGTTTTTTCATAGTAATTAAAGATGTTATTATATGAAATATTTTATCTGGCAGAATAATATATGAAATATTGTATATTCATAGTATAATAGAAAAGTAACTAATAGAGGTGGAATATGAATAACTCAAAAATTAAACAAGCGTGTGAGGATGCAATCAACATATTAGCGTATTATCGAAATGATTTTACAAACTATTTTCAAACACCTTCAACCTACGACAATTTTTATAAGCAAAGTGAAAATGTCGAATGGACAACAGGTTTTTTAACAGGTGAATATTGGATGGCTTATGAGTTGACAGGGGATGATAAATTTAAAGAAAGTGCCCTTGTTCATGTCGATAGCTTTTTAAAAAGAATAGAACAACATGTGGATGTAGATAATCATGATATGGGATTTTTATATTCGCTTTCATGTGTTGCAGCTTATAAACTATGTGGAAGTGAGAAAGGGAAAAAAGCTGCTTTGATGGCTGCTGATAATTTAGTTTCAAGGTTTAATCATGAGGCAAACTTTATTCAGGCGTGGGGTGAAGTGAATGCCAAGGATAATTTTAGGTTAATTATCGATTGTCTAATGAATATGGCCATTTTATATTGGGCAAGTGAGGTAAGTGGGGACTCTAACTATGAAAGCATTGCAAGAAAACATACCAAAACAAGTTTAAAACATTTAATTAGAGAGGATCATTCAACATATCACACTTATTTCTTTGATTATGAAACAAGTAAGCCATTATACGGTAAGACCCATCAAGGATATAAAGATGATTCAGCATGGTCAAGAGGACAAGCATGGGGTGTATACGGGCTTGCATTAGCGTATCGATATACAAAAGATGATGAATGTATTGATTTATTTTATAAGGTTACAGATTATTTTATTAACCATCTTCCAAAAGACTATGTACCTTATTGGGATTTTTGTTTCACAGATGGAACAAATGAGCCTAAAGATAGTTCAGCAGCAGCTATTGCGATATGTGGTATCTTTGAAATGGCAAAATACCTAGAAAAAGATAAAGCAAATTATTATTTAACTTATGCAGATAAAATGCTTGAATCATTGATTGTTCATTATCGTGTTGTGGATGTACAATCATCTAATGCATTATTATTACATGGGGTGTATGTAAAAAAATCACCATACAATCCTGCTAAATATGATTTAGGTGTTGATGAAGGAAATGGTTGGGGAGATTATTTCTATTTAGAGGCCTTGATTCGAAAA
>JAWXUG010000063.1:0-8875 GCA_044432885.1 Erysipelotrichaceae bacterium
AGAGGGTTATGAAATCGTAGCGATTAACGATTTACCAAGCCCAACAATGTTAGCACACTTATTAAAATATGATACTGCACAAGGAAGATATGATGGACACACAGTAGTAGCTGGAGAAGATTCAATCACTGTTGATGGAAAAGAAATTAAAATCAACAAAGAAAAAAATCCTGCTGACTTACCTTGGAAAGCACTAGGAGTAGACGTAGTTCTTGAATGTACTGGTTTCTTTACTTCTAAAGAAAAAGCACATGCTCATATCGAAGCTGGAGCTCGTAAAGTAGTAATTAGTGCACCTGCTGGAAATGATTTGCCAACAGTTGTATTCGGAGTAAATGAAGATATCTTAAAAGCTGAAGATACAATCATCTCAGCAGCTTCATGTACTACAAACTGCTTAGCACCAATGGCTTCTACATTAAATAAATTAGCACCTATCGCTAGTGGAATCATGACAACAGTTCATGCTTACACAGGAGACCAAATGACTCTTGATGGACCTCACCCTAAAGGTGATTTAAGAAGAGCTAGAGCAGCAGCTGCGAGTATCGTTCCTAACTCAACAGGGGCAGCAAAAGCAATCGGTTTAGTAGTTCCTGAATTAAATGGTAAATTAATTGGTTCAGCACAACGTGTTCCTACAGTTACAGGATCAAGCACAATCTTAGTAGCAGTTGTTAAAGGTAAAGACATTACTGTTGATACAATCAATGCTGCAATGAAAGCTGCAAGCAATTCTTCATTCGGTTACACTGAAGAACCATTAGTATCTAGCGATATTATCGGAATCACTGAAGGATCATTATTTGATGCAACTCAAACAATGGTTACTAAAATTGATGAAGAAACTTATCAAGTACAAGTTGTTGCTTGGTATGACAATGAAAACAGCTACACTAGCCAAATGGTTAGAACAATTAAATACTTCAGCGACTTAGCTTAAGTTTAATTTAGATGTTTAAGGCACTCTTAGGAGTGTCTTTTTTATGTTAGTATCCAATAGATTTATGATAAACTATAGCTATGAAATGGATCCATATCTCAGATTTACATATAGGAAAAAGAGTCCTAGAATATTCAATGATAGAAAACCAAGCTTACGTATTAAATGAAATTGTAAGTTATTTAGTCATGCATGAAATTAAAATCTTATTAATAAGTGGAGATATTTATGATACGAGTATTCCAATTCAAGAGGGAGTAAGTTTATTTAATGACTTTTTGAATCAACTAAATAAACATGAAATTAAAACCCTTATTATTAGCGGGAATCATGATTCAAATGAGCGTTTAAATTATGGTTCAAGCATTTTTAATGAACAAGGTATTTATATACGTACCCAATTAGATCAAATAAGTGAACCTATCATTATAAAAGATGAGGATGGGGAAGTGAATTTTTATATGCTGCCATTTTGTAAACCTCATCATGTGCGTACATTCTTTCAAGAGTCATGTTTTGATTACAATGAAATGATGCGCATTTTAATTGATAAAATGAATGTTGACTTTAGTAAGCGTAATGTTTTATTAGCTCATCAATTTGTACTTGGAAAAGAAGGTATACCAGAAAAGAGTGATTCAGAAATCTACAGTTTAGGAGGTATTGATGAAATCAGTTATCAATGGCTTGAAAAATTTGACTATGTGGCCTTAGGTCACATCCATAAACCTCAAAAGATTCAAAAAGAATCCATTCGTTATAGTGGATCTATTTTAAAGTATTCAACTTCAGAAAAACATCATATCAAATCGATGGTAGAAGGGTGTCTTCAACATAAACAGTTTACCTATCAATTAATCAAGTTACTTCCAAAACAAGATTTGATAGAAGTGAAGGGGAAATTACAAGAAATTCTTATAAGTGATGCGGTGAATCATCAAGATTTTGTACAAGTGACATTAACAGATGAACAAAAACAACCACAAGCCCTATATCAACTTAAAAACAAATTTCCTTACTTATTGCAATTAAGTTATGAAACAAGCCCATATCAAGAAGAAAAGACTTCAGAAGAAAAAGTGGTATTGGATTCGCCTTTAGCTATGTTTGAACAGTTTTACAAATTACAAACCCAAAAATCTTTAAATCAAACACAATTAGACTATTTACAAACCATATTACAAGAGGAGGAAGTTGAATGAAACCTATACTTTTAACAATGCAGGCATTCGGTCCTTTTAAACATCAAGTAAGTGTCGATTTTACAAGCCTTAATCAAGGACTATTTTTAATCAGTGGTCCAACAGGTGCAGGAAAAACAAGTCTTTTTGATGCGCTATGTTTTGCCTTATATAATGAAGCAAGTGGTGAGAATAAAGAAAGCAAGATGATGAGAAGTGATTTTGCAGACAATGAAACAGAAACATATGTCGAATTTACTTTTAGTCACCAACAAGACATCTATCGTATTTATCGTAGACCAAGTTACTTAAAACAAAAGCGTAACAAAGAAGAATGGACTACAAGAAGTGGAGATGCAAGACTTTATAAAAATGAAGGTTTAATTAAAGAAGGTGTCAAAGAGGTTACCCTTAGTATCGAACAGATTATTGGTGTTAAAGCCAATCAATTTAAGCAAATCGTGATGATTGCTCAAGGGGAGTTTTTAAAACTGCTATTAACAAAAAGTGATGAACGTGTAAAAATCTTTAGAAAGATATTTGCAACCCATTATTATCAAAATATTCAAAATACCTTGAAGGAATCCTACAATAAGATTGCTGCACAATATCAAGGGGTACAAGATAAAAGTGAATTGCTTCAACAAGAAATGGGGATAGATTCGTATATGAATTTCTCAGATTTATTACTATGGATAAATAACCAAGAAGAAAGAAGTATTAAAAATTTAGAAATTTCCACAAAACTTGTTCAGCAAAAAGAAGGGGCTCATTTAAAAGCTTCACTAGTCAAAGAGAAAATGGCTAATGAAAATATGCAAATCACCCGTTTTTTAGCAATCGAAAAGGACTATAAAGAATATAAAGAAGAAAATCAAGCTTTGATTAATGAAAAAAACCCATTAGTACATCAACAAAAAATGGCGGTACTTTTAAATCCAATTTATCAAGCGGTAAAAGCATATTTAGATGAATTGAAAGAATTAGAAAAAACAAAGACACAATTAACCCAACAAATCACACAACTAAAAGATGAGGAAAAAACATTAGCAGATTTAAATATACAATTGATTAATCAGGAAAAATATATAGTTGATATTAAAGAAAAAATGGTCTTACTAGAAAATCAAAAAGGACAATATGAAGCCTATGATTCACTGAAAAAAACCCAAGAAGAACTTAAAGAAAAACATACAAGGTTACAAATAGAAATAGATGCGATAACCACTGAAAAAGAAAGCATTAATCATCAAATTATAAAAGCAAATCAACAGCAAGTTGAACTTTTTGAAAAAACGAGTCAACAAGTAAAATTAGAACAGTTCGTTGAGCAAATGAAGAAACAAAAAGAGAATCAAGAAAAATTAAAAGAACTAAAAGAACTTTTGAAAAAAGAATTACCTTTATTTGAACAGTCTCAATTAGCTCAACAAGAAAAACAGAAAGACTATGATTATCATGAACATGCCTTTTATCAAGCACAAGCGGGCTTATTAGCTTCTACCCTAAGTCCTAATAAACCTTGTCCTGTATGTGGATCATTGGAGCATCCATCTCCTGCCACATATCAAAGAGAAATCATGAATAAGCAGAAATTAGATAGGCATAAACAAGAGTTAGAAAAACTTAAAGAAATGGTTAATCAAAAACGAAGTTTCATGGAACAAAATAGTTATGATTTAAATAGAATACAACAAGAAATTAAAACTAATTGGATAGAAGAAAAAGACTACGAGAAACAGTTAACACAAATCAATCAAGAAATTATCCATTTGAATAAACAAAAAGAATGGTTAATACAAGCTGAACAAAAGTTACAATCATTTGAATCTATAGTACAGGTAAAACAATTAGAAAATCAATCATTAGTCATTAGATTAGCAGAAAATGAAGGGAAGCTAACCTCTATTAAAAGTGGGCTAGCTTATGATAATTTAACTGAGGCTAAAAATGTTTATCAATCTTTCTTGGAAAAAACACAAGTTTATCAACAATCCAAAGAGCATCATTTAGAAGCAGTGGGAAAGAATGAGCAAGAAAGTGTTAAAGTAAAAGCTCTATTAGACAGTATTCATCAATCGATGAGTGATAAAGGATCAAAACTTGAAGATAAGCAAAAAGCATTAAGTGAAATAAATTATTCATATGAAGATGCATCTCAATTAATCAAGCAATCTCATTTTATACAAGATAAGTTAGAAAAGATTTCAGAAGTAGAAAAACACTTAGATAGAAAACAAGCTAACTTAGAAGGGTTAAAAGGGGCATTATCATGTTTTAGCTTACATGATATGAGTGTTTATCAAGAAAGAGAAAATGAATTAGTACTTCAGTTAAATGATGAAAAAAAGGCGCATACATCGCTTCAATTACAACTTAAAGAAATAGAGAAATGGAAAAAACGTGTTAAACAATTGATTAAAGAAAGTGAAGTGTTGGATACACAATATCATTTATTACAACCACTAAGTGATTGTGCAAATGGAAATATAAGTGGTAAACAAAGACTTACTTTTGAAATTTATGTACAAAGTGTATATTTTGAAAAAGTGCTTATTTTGGCTAATCAAAGATTGAGAAAGATGAGCAATCAACGTTATCGATTGCAACTTAAAAAGCAAAATAATTTACAAAGTTTAAGTGGACTTGATTTAGAAGTATACGATGAATGGACAATGCGTTATCGTGATGTAAAAACCCTGTCAGGAGGAGAGTCATTTAAAGCCTCTTTATCACTAGCATTGGGTACAAGTGATATGATAACTCAAAGTGCGTCTGGTTTAGAATTAGATTGCTTATTTATTGATGAAGGGTTTGGAACTTTGGATCAGGAATCATTGGAACAAGCAATGGATATCTTACAAGATTTAGCAACTCAGGATAAGCTAGTAGGGATTATTTCACATGTTGAAACTTTAAAACAACAAATAGATCATAAAATTCTTGTAGAAAAGGATTATGATGGCAGTCATGTATCTGTTGTGATCTAGTATAATTTGTATTTGAACACTTATTTATTGGAAAGTCAATACGTAGGATAGATTAGAATGAAGTGTGTTATAATAGGGCATTAGGGAGGAAAAGTATGAAACAATTTTTACCAACAAGTGTAAAACAAATGCATTTGCGAGGTTGGCAAAGACCAGATTTTGTTTATGTAAGTGGTGATGCTTATGTGGACCATCCTTCTTTTGGGGCTGCTATCATTTGTCGTGTGTTAGAATCACATGGCTATAAAGTGTGTTTTTTAGCTCAGCCTAATTATCGAGAAACAACTGATTTTATGAAGTTTGGAGAGCCAAGACTTGGCTTTTTAGTGTCAAGTGGAAATATAGATTCAATGGTTAATCATTATACGGTGGCAAAAAGAAGAAGGCAAAAAGATAACTATACACCTAATGGAGAAATGGGTAAAAGACCGGATCGAGCTGTCATTGTTTATTCACAAGTCATTCGTCAAGCATATCCAAAAACCAATATTATTATCGGAGGGATTGAAGCAAGTCTTCGTCGCTTATCTCATTACGATTATTGGGATAATAAAGTAAGGAAATCCATTTTAGTGGATGCCAATGCTGACTTATTATTATATGGTATGGGAGAGAATAGCATTGTTGAAGTAGCAGATGCAATGAATGCGGGCATTGAATTAAAGGATTTGACCTATCTTGATGGAACAGTTTATAAAAGTAAGCGTATTGATCACTTAGAGGAATCAGAATATGTTTGTTTACCTAGTTTTGAAGAGGTATCAAAAGATAAGAAAGCCTATGCAAACAGTTTTTTACAACAATATTTAAATACTGATCATTTTCATGCGAAAAAATTAGTGGAGCCTTATCGTGGTTATTATATTATTCAAAATAGACCGAATCGTCCATTAACTCAAATGGAATATGATGATGCTTATAATCTACCTTATATGAAAGATTATCATCCAAGTTACAAGGGTGTGGGTCATATTAGCGCCATAGATGAGGTGAAGTTTTCAGTGATTTCTAATCGAGGATGTTATGGGGCGTGTAACTTTTGTGCGCTAACCTTTCACCAGGGAAGAATTATTCAAGCAAGATCACATGATTCAATTATCAAGGAAGCTATGGAAATGGTTGAAATGCCTGACTTTAAAGGATACATTCATGATGTTGGAGGGCCAACTGCTAACTTTAGACAACCAGCATGCAGTGATCAATTAAAACGTGGGGCTTGCAAAACAAAACAATGTTTATGGCCAACCCCATGTAAGAAGATGGATGTTAGTCATGATGATTATTTGGAGTTACTACGAAAACTAAGAGAAATTCCAAGGGTGAAAAAAGTCTTTGTAAGAAGTGGGATTCGCTATGATTATCTGATGTATGATAAAAAAGGGGAGTTCTTTGAAGAATTGGTAGAACACCATATTAGTGGCCAATTAAAAGTAGCTCCAGAACATATTAGTGATCGTGTGTTAGATAAAATGGGAAAACCAAGACGTGGTTTATATGAGGAGTTTGTTGATAAATACTATAAAGTGAATCAACAGCACAATAAGAACCAATATTTAGTTCCATATCTTATGTCTTCTCATCCAGGCTCTGATATTCATGCTGCCATTGAATTAGCAGAGTATTTAAGAGATATTAATCATCAGCCAGAACAGGTGCAAGATTTTTATCCAACCCCAGGGACCTTATCCACAGCAATGTATTATACAGGTTTAGATCCAAGAACGATGGAACCTGTTTATGTTCCAAGAACAAGTAAAGAAAAAGCCATGCAACGTGCTTTAATTCAGTATCGCAATCCTAAAAATTATGATTTAGTATTAGAAGCGTTAACAGTGGCTAAACGTTTAGATTTAGTGGGGCATGGTGAAAAGTGTTTAATTCGTCCACGAAGAAAAACACAACCATATCAATCTATTCATAAAAAAGTAGGAGGAAGAAGATATGACAAAAAGAAATAAAATCATTATTGGCGTTGCATTATTATTAGCCTTAGTACTAGGAGGTGTTCAATATAGTCAAAGTTTAATTGGCAATAGTGACATCAAAGAGGTTACGATCAATATTTATGTGCTAGATGAATTAAAAGAAAGTATTGTACTAGAAACACAAGAGGCGACATTAGCAGATTTATTAGATACTTCCTCACAGCTTAATGTTGAATCAATCATGGGTGACTATGGTTATTATCTACAAGGTTTAGGAATTGATGAAGTCTTTATGGAAGATCCAACGAGCAATATTTATTGGGTTTATGAATCAAGCAATAATGAAGGATGTGTGAGTGCTGGATATTGTGATGCAGCCAACATTGTGGCCTTAGCAGATGGCGATGTTTTTGACTTCAAGTTAACTGATTTTAGTAATGGATACTAAAAATTTAGTTCTTATATCCTTTTTATCTGCTTTACTTATTATTTCCAAGGAATTATTAAGTGCTTTGGCAAATGTTGAATTAGTAACCTTTCTATTGATGATTTATGCAACGAACATGAAACTTAAAGATAGTTTGATGATTGCCTTTATCTTCGTCTTTATGCAAATTCCTCTATATGGTTTTGGCGATTGGACACTAGTCTATTTTGTAGTTTGGCCAGTTTTAGTATGGGGATGTTACAAGATGAGAAATCATCTTAATACGGTTTATAAAATGAGTATTGTTTCAGGATTATTTGGACTATGCTTTGGTTTATTCTTTAGTATTCCTTATCTATTGGTATCAATAGATTATGCATGGATCTATTTTTTAAGAGGATTGGTTTATGATGTAATTCATTGTCTATCCAATGTCTTAATCATGTTGATTTTGTATGATATGGTCAATAAGCAGTTTAAAAAATTAATAGCGGTTTTTAAAATATAAAGTGAGCATAGTGTCTCACTTTTTTAGTGCTCAAGTTTTATGTATTAGAAAATACAGAGAAAATAAAAGCAAACATTTTTTCATGTCTGCTTTTATGTATTCCTTTTTTGATAAATAAACATCCCTAGTTTTAAGATAAAATAGGCAAAGAATAATCCACAATAATCAATGGCCACATCTACTAAACTTCCTGATCGCTCAGGTACAAACAATTGAAACGTTTCATCCATAAAAGGGAGTAGTGCAAAGAGTAACCATAAACTTTTTGGCATTGTTTTAAGGGTGTAAACACTCCATAAAACAAGACCATATAGACAATATTCGCTAAAATGGGCTAACTTTCTAATAAGGTGATTAAAGTCTTGTATATTGTCGAAAGGATTAAAAAATTCAATCCAATAGGCCAATGTCATACTGATAGATTCACTATCACTTCCTGTCTTAGATGAGTTCCATAATATAAATGTCGCTAGCAGTACAAGCGAAAAGTTCAGAATTTTTTTCATGAATGTATTATACAACAACCCAATAATAATGTATAATGAAAGAATGAAAATAAAGCTGATTAATCAACTAAAAAATATTTTATTTATTATTATGGGCACATTTATTCTTGCTTTTGGGGTAGGAATTTTTCTGTTGCCTTCCAATGTGTTATCAGGTGGAGTTGCAGGGGTTTCGGTCTTATTGGAACCCTTTGTTCCTATATCCAAAATAGCGATTGTAACGATTGTTACCTATACTTTATTCATCGTTGGGGCTATTTTATTAGGAAAGAAATTTGCAATGCAAACGATTCTAAGCTCTTTACTATATCCTGTTTTTTTAAGCCTTATAGAAAGCCATGTGGCAACCATCCCAGTCCCAAATTTTTTAGCTGCCATTTATGGGGGTGTGATTA
>JAWXUG010000064.1:0-8506 GCA_044432885.1 Erysipelotrichaceae bacterium
ACTTAACAGTGTAAGTGCAGAGCGAAAGCTACAACTACAACTTCAGGCAGAAGAGGACGCAGTACGAGAATATGTAAGTCAAACCAATGCGATTGAAAGAAAAGCCCTTGAAAAAGGACGAGGAGAAGGGAAAAGTGAAGGCATCATAGAAACCGCAAAAAACCTTAAAGGGTTGAATGCCCCTATTGAGATGATAATGGAAGCTACCGGACTTAGTTTTGAGGAAGTAGAGAAACTATAAAGTTATTTAAGTTGAGTTGATACTCGCGTAACATAAAAAGGAAGTATACCTCAAGTGCTTTTCGTACCTGAGAATCCTTCCTTAAACTATTTTAATAAATCAATGATTTCATCAAAATTCATTGAAGTAATATTTTGGGTATTTCCTTCCACAAAGGTATCGGAAAGCCCTTTTTTCATTTCTTGTAAAGCTTGAATACGTTGCTCGATTGAGTCTTCCATAATTAACTTGTAAACATGTACATCTTTCTCTTGTCCTATACGATAAGCACGATCAGTTGCTTGATTTTGCGCAGAGACATTCCACCAAGGATCAAAATGAATAACCGCTTGAGCCTGAGTTAGGTTTAAGCCTGTGCCGCCTGCTTTAAGGGAGATTAAAAACACATCTGCTTCATTATTTTGAAATCTTTCAACATTTTCTTGACGCTGTTTTTTAGAAGTTTTTCCTGTAAGGGTTAAATAAGTTAAGCCAAAACGATCTAGTTCAATTGCAATTAAATCCAAAGTAGAGGTAAAGCTTGAGAATACTAAGCAAGATTTTCCTTCCTTTCGTAATTTAAGAATAAGATTGATGCAGCCCAATAATTTTGTAGATGGGGTGGTGATATCGGCATAAATTAGACGTGGTTCACAACAAATCTGTCTAAGACGCGTAATCATTGAAAGAATAAGTATTTTGTCTTTTGAAGTAATTTCAAGTTTGTCTGCAAGTTCTTCGTTAATAAGCGTTAATTGCGAAACGTAAAGGTTTTTTTCAGTAGAATTGAAGGAGTAAGTAAGGGTTTCCTCATTTTTATCAGGCATGTTTTCCAATACATTTTTTGTGCGGCGAAGGATAAAAGGATGCACTAATTTTTTTAAGTGATCAGAAACTTCAAAATTCTGATCTTTGACAATGGGTCTCTCAAACTCTTTAGAAAAGTAAGAATAAGAATAAAGATAGTTAGGCATTAAGAAATCAAAAATAGACCATAGTTCTGCTAATGAATTCTCTATAGGAGTTCCTGTAAGTGCAAAACGACTAGTTGTATCAATCATTTTACAAACAGTTGCTGCTTTTGTTTTTTTATTCTTGATGTATTGGGCCTCATCAAGAAAAGTGTTTTCAAAATGATATTTAGTTAATTGGTCGATATCACGTTTAAGATAATCATAAGAAGTAATGATAATATCATAATCTTTTATTTGATTCAGTTTCTCAGTACGAGTATTAGCGTTCCCGTGAATACAGATAAATTTTAACGATGCTTTAAATTTTATCAATTCGGTTTCCCAGTTTAAAATTAGACTTGCAGGAGTAATGATAAGATGTTTGCTTCCTGGCTGATGGTGTGCTTCAATAAAACATATTGTCTGTAAGGTTTTACCGAGCCCCATATCATCTGCGAGGATACCGCCAAAACCATAACTTTTAATTTTATGTAGCCATTTTACACCATCTTTTTGGTAATCCTTTAAAACAGACTGATAAGATGAGGGAATGATTAAATCATTATTAACACCTTCATTAAATTGCTTAGTAAATTGTTGGCTAATTTCATTTCTTTTAATTTGAACACTTTGATAGTCTAGCTTGTCATTTTCTAAATTAAACAAGCGATAGGAAGGCATCAAAATAGAATCGGATGTTTGTGAATAGTCAATATTAAGTTGATTTAAAAAATGATCAACTTCTTCTAATTCGAGATAGTTAAGATTTAACATTTCTCCAGATTTTAAGCGATGAAATTGTTTTTTGCGTTTAAAGCTGTTTAAAATGTTTGCGATCTCTTTTTTATCGACATGGACACTGTCAATATCGATTTTGAGAAGATCGTTTTGCATACTTACTCCAACCCTTAAATTTAATGATTTAGTTTTCTTAATCGAAGAAATGGCATCAGTAACAAAAATTTCTGCATACTTACCAATGCTTGTGAATCCCTCATTTAAAAGAGAATAGAAGGCTTTATTTTTATTAGAAATATAGGCAACATGATCGAAAATATCATCTGCAATTGCGCGAATATAAGATTCGATGCGTTCAACATCGCTATCAACATCGGCAATTTTTTCATCGAACCATTGAGTTTCTACTTCATCAAGAAAATAGCGAAGTGATAAAGTTAGCATATCGTCATCATTAATATCTGCATAAAGCTTTAACTGAGAGGCCTCACTAAGGGTGAGCAATGGATAAAGATCATCTAAATTAAAGTATTCTTCAACATCTTTTATACAATATTTGTAGAAGTCATTTAAATCAGTCTTCATAACATAAAGAGGATCATGTTCTCTCAATAGTGGAATCAGCCTAGATACTTTGCCATCTTCATCAAACGTGAACTTGTTCATAGTTTTTGAAGGCACATCTAATTCATAAAAGCTATGGTGCGTTTCAATGAAGTCTTCAAAATCATCATGTATACTAATGTCGTAACACTCGTCATTTTCAAAAGGCAATTTTATTACATGGAGTTTAATGTGTGGATTGTGAGTCACAAAGTCAAGATCACTATAACTTTTAGGCAATTTAGAAAATACATCAAAAAATTCAGTCACATTATCTGTAGTGAGTTGAATGGCAGATTTATTTTGGTAACTATATAAAGAGGATTGATGTTTATTTAAAAACTGATAAATGTCATAAGACTCGTGAGAAAGCAAGTTTTCGTCATGTAAAAGAGAAGCATTTTTGCCATAAGTGGATAACTCTTTTCGTTTGAATAACTCTATAAAACGGCTAAAGTCTTTGACTTTATATAAACGAGATTGCCCTACTTTTAAGTACAACATAGATTCAAAATAATTTTGTATAGGAATTAATTTGATTTCAATGGGCTCAACAGAGTCATAAAATTTAAACTCTTTCATATGATTGGATTTAAAAGAGGCGATGGTATTTTTAGTAAAATCAATTTGTTTAGAGTAATAATAAAGAGAATGAGAAAGATGGTAGGAAACATAGTCGAAGAGGGTTCTCTCTGGAAAAAGGAATTTCTCTGTGTAGGGTAAAGCTATGGTGGTGTCCATGTTTTGAATCACAATCAGCAAAGAGCCGATATGTTTACACATTTTATTGGTTTTATGTTGATGGCAATCACACGAAAAATTAATTGTACGGGTTTTAGTATTAATATTAATATTAGGAGAAGCGTTAGGGAATTGCCGGATATACATTTCAGCACTAAAGATATCTCCCTTTTTTGTGATAGATAGATTTTGGATAATATTGATGCTTAAAAAATAATCGACAATTTCATGGGCCATGTTAAATTGATTGAAAATGTTATCAAGATTAAGTGTAGTAAAAATCATTTTTATCACCTCTAACATAGTGTACCAAAGCAAGCAAGAAAAAAGAACCTATTTATCAAAGAAAGTAGAAATTAAAATTAAATACTATGTTAAAATATAAAATAAAAGTGAGGTATAGAATGATTCAAGATATTGCACCACATATATTAATCAATGAATTTAAACCACGTAAAAGTAAAGCGAATGACTTAGTATTTATTTTTCAAAAAGAAGAGGTGTGGTTGATACAGAATGAAAACCAGCTGTCTATTCCGCTGGTGAAAAACATAAAAGAAGTATTTGATGTAGAAGAAAGTGAGTTACTATTTTTATTTCAAATGGATGATTACGCTGTATATACTATTTTGAATGTTAACGCAGAGAAAGCCTTATTGAGTGGTGATTTTCATCCTATAAGAATCTTTAGAACTTATCAGCCTTCTTATTTAGCCTTTGCGGGAATCACCGCAAGTCATTTAGCAAAGTGGTACACAAGAAATCAGTACTGTGGTAGTTGTGGAAATAGAATGGAACACAGCAAAAAAGAAAGGGCAATGATTTGTCCTTCGTGTTCTTTTATCGATTATCCTAAAATCTGTCCAGCAATGATTATTGGGGTGAAAAATAAAAATAAAATATTATTAAGCAAGTATGCAAATCGTCCATTTACGCAATATGCATTGTTGGCGGGATTTTGTGAGATTGGGGAATCTCTTGAGGAAACCATTCAACGTGAAGTGATGGAAGAAGTTGGTGTGAGCGTAAAAAATCCACAATATTATGCGAGTCAGCCATGGGGCTTTTCGCAAAGTCTATTGGTAGGTTTTTTTGTTGAGTTAGATGGGGACGAAACCATAACACTTGATACTGAAGAATTGAAAGAAGCAAGATGGGTAGAAAGGGAAGAAATCCCAGACAACGATGAAAATGTGCTAAGCTTAACGCATCAAATGATGCAGGCCTTTAAAAAAGGTGAAATCCTATAAAATAAAAGAATAATTATGAAATCATACTAAAAATGCATTTACAAAATATATCTTAATGAGTAAACTATTGCTATGAAGCGGGGGAAAAAGTATGAAGATAAAAGAAGTCTTTAATCAATTTAAAGGATCATTTATTGTCATTGCACTGTGGCTGATATTGGGATGGTTACAATCTTATGGAATACATTCGGTGTTATTGTTTCCATTGAACTATCTGACAGGGGCATTAGCTGGCATTGATGAAGGAAGTTTTATTGGTGGAACAATTGGTAAGACGATTATTCTATTATTTTTGAGTAGCTTTTTAACGAATTTAATTGTCATTAAAGGAAGCTTAAAAGAAAAAATACAGAAAGCTACATCAGGGTATAAGAATGCAATGATGGATACGATACCATTTTTGAGTAATACAATAAGTCTATTTACTTCATCTTTAAAAGGGTTAAGTTTTAATTTGTTAGGAATGGGAGTTGCAGTAGCGGCTTATGGGTTTTTAACAGGAAATGGGTCTTTTGAAAACAGTTTTATAACGGTTCTTATTTTCTTTAATATCTGTAGTGAAATTGCGGATGGAACAGGGATAGTAAGTGCAATATTAAATTTAATGTTGTCACGATGGGGGAGAAAACGAGTAGATAAACAGTTAGTGGAATGGATTTTAAATGGCACAGCACTTGGATGTTTATTGAGCTTTGGTTTAGCTATTTTTGTAAGTTCAAATATGGTTGCCTATGGGGTAGCGCTTATATTTATAATCGTATCCATTGGTTTGATGATTGCGACAAATAAGAAGGCAATGAAGGCTACAGTTGCCCTAATTTTAGTAACATCTCCAATGGTTGTTTATGCGGTAGAATCAGATTATTTCTCAACAAAATATCTTTATATTAGCGTAGGAGATCAATATATTGAAACAGGTGAAATACAAACAGGAATCTACGAATGCTATGATGAAACCTATACCATTTCTAATATCTTAAAAAATAATGAAGTATTTACAGGAGAGTCAATCGATATTAGTTATGTGGATGGATATAATCGAACTGTTGAAAAAATATACAAAGATTTTGAAGAATATCTTTCTGATAATTATAACGCAAGTGTCTTTTATAGTAGCATGGATAGTCAAGATAATGGACCAAGTGAGTATGATAGTTATACACTAAGAACCGAAACAAGCGATGACTATTCATTTGATATGGTTAGATCAAATGTCATTGGAGAGGACATATATATATCGGCGAATATTGTCTATGAAGAAACGGAAGAGGAGAATGCACGAGGGTATTATTTAGATGCCTCAGGAACATTACTTGAAGAAAGTATCCATATTGACCATTTTTATATTATGGCAGATGAAATTTGGGTTCAATATACGATCTATCAAAATATTCAATGCGAATGGCCAATATTAACAGAGTATTATAATTATGAGTATGACAACGACGGTAACGAAATACAAACAGGACCCTATTATCAATATAGAAGAGCCAATGAGGGCGAAGGGGTGATGGGCACGATTACCCATACAACCACTTATTATACAACGGTAACCATTGAAGAATATATGGAAGAAGCTTTTGTGATAGATGGCAGGATTATTATCGATCAAGATATGAATTATACAGGTATTAATGAAACATTAGAATTTGATTTGTATGTAGGAATTCCATTTATAATAGACAATATAAGTCTTAAAGAATTTGCGCTAGGTGATTCTATTTTTGGACCATTCTTTTATATGGATGAACCAGTAGATGAAAATGATCAAACAATGGACTATGATGATGTTGCCTATTGTGAAGCCTATACTACAAGTGAAGAGGAATACAATGAATGTATGGGTATCAGCACCGTGGAAGAGGAAAACACTACGCCCTTAACCCCTGCGGAAAAAGTATTATACGGTAGTGCGCTTGCAACGACATTTGCAGGGGGAATTTCACTTGCTTCACAAGATAAGAAAAAAATCATTGAAGAATTGATGAAAATAGCTACTAAACATATTCGTAAAATATCTTTATCCATTAATGGTGGAGAAGACTTAGCAGATGTAATCTGTGTTGAGAAAAACACAATCGAAATACCATTCAACATAAGCGGAGGCGATGATTTAACTTGGAATTATATGGTTTTAATGTTAGCCCAAAAAGATCATAAGCGACATTTGCCAGCAGTGGTTATTAAAAATGATGAAACTCATGGATTAATTAGTTTGGCACTAACAGGAAATGAACTCGTAAAAGAGTCAGAAGTGATTGAGTGTGTATTAACTGCGCAATCTAATGATGAATACGGACATATTATTGAAGTGGAAACATTAAGTTTCAACTTAGTAAAACCAGAAATAAGTGAATAGAATAAAAGGTAAATTATAGGTAAGCAAAAAATCTCCGCACGGTTTAAAACCCTGTGGAGATTTTGTTTTCTTGCAATACTTATGGAATCATCAAAACTTAAATTATAATAATACTTCTTTTAATAAACTTGGCAAATGACCCTGTTACTTACAAAGCTTAACATTTGAAAATACATTATGGTTTAAGGGTTTTTTCTGCATTAATCAATGTACTTTAAACTTTCAATAACTTCTAAGAAATCAAGATGCATAGCCTCATTGAAATAAGGGCTTTCGCACAATCCTTGTTCAATACATGATGCAGCATGTTGCACCTGTCCGCTAAACTCGCTATCTTGTAAAACTTCAATGGTTTGTGTTTTTCCCTCTATCACTACATCAAAGCGATTCCATTTCCAATAACATGGGAAAAAGATATTTCCTTTGCTTCCATAAATAGTGGCAGAACCACGGTTTAAGCTATCATATAACCAGCTTGTGGTTATGCTTGCAGATAATTTGTTTTCAAAGCTGATAATCGCATTGGCGTGAAAGTCCACTTTAAAATCTTGAAAGTGACGTTTATATCCCGTGATATGTTGGATGGGTTGATCAGCCATTAATAAACTAAATCCTATTGGATAAACACCTACATCACCTAATACTCCACCATGATTCTCCATAAATGGCCAGTGGTCTTTAGGGAAATTAAGGTTAGCTATGTTATAACAATAATCAGCTTGAATATGTAAAACATCACCGATGATTCCTGCGTTTAAAAGTGATTTTAATTTAAGATTTGCAGGAGTGAACAGTGTTTTTTCGGCCTCCATTAAAAAGCAATTATGACTCTTGGCTAAAGCAAATAATGCTTTAATTTCCTTTGAAGAAGAAACCATAGGTTTTTCACATAGGACATGTTTTCCATGGTTGAAGCAATCAACAATTTGTTGATAATGTAAATGATTTGGCGTGCACAGATAAACTAAATCCACCCGATCATCCTTTAACATTTGTTCAAAAGTGCCGTAAGATGGAATAGATAATTTATCAGCAAAAGCTTTTGCCTTGTTGATATCGCGTGAAACAGCCATATATAAATGAGCATTGTCAGTGTATTGAACACCTTGTGAGGCTCGTGTTGCAATTCCTCCAAGACCCACCACAGCAACATTAATCATAAAAACCTCCTATATTTTCTTTATTATAGCACAAACTATCTAATATAGTTTTACATCTATTTAATACGTTATGAATACTAAACAACGAACAGTCTATAAATCCCGCCCAAAGGAATGGGGTTTCTACCTTTTATTGTAAATGTGGAAATTATGATAAATTTTTGATATCTTCTTCACTTAATCCAGTAGCTTGCATGATGATATGAATAGGTGTATTTAATGATTTAAACTTCTTTGCAGTTTCTAATACACCCAATTCATAGCCTTCTGCCTTGCCTTCTGCTAGACCTTGGACTTTTCCTTCAGCTAATCCTTCAGCTAATCCCTCAGCTAATCCCTCAGCTAATCCCTCAGCTAATCCCTCAGCTAGCCCTTGAGCAGTTGCTTCTCTTTTGATTACATTCATATAGCTGACATATTCTCTTTCTGCATCTTCCTCAGCTTCTAGTTGTAGACGTAGTTTTTTATCGGCGCTTAATTTT
>JAWXUG010000065.1:0-8327 GCA_044432885.1 Erysipelotrichaceae bacterium
AATGGTTTAACACCGAAACAATTTAAAATTAAAGATGAGGAACTTTCATTATTAATTCGTCGTTATACACGTGAAGCAGGGGTTCGTCAACTGGATCGTGTATTAGCATCTTTAATTAGAAAAACTGTATTGATGATTTTAAAAGAAAAGAAACGCTCTATCACGATCACAAAAACCAAAATTCATGAATGGCTAGGTAAAGAAATCTATGATTATGGGTTAAAAGAAAAGAAAAATCAAGTTGGTGTTGTAACAGGCCTTGCTTATACTTCGTTTGGTGGGGATGTACTTCCTATAGAAGTTACTTATTTTAAAGGTAAAGGCAAATTTATCGTTACAGGTCAGTTAGGTGATGTAATGAAAGAGTCTACTGAAATCGCATTAGATTATATTAAATCGAATGCAGATAAATTAAATATTGATATGGCTTTCTTTGAAACACATGACATCCATATCCATGTACCAGAGGGGGCAGTGCCAAAGGATGGTCCAAGTGCTGGTATTACCTTAACGACAGCCCTTGTTTCTGCAATTACTAACAAGAAAGTATATGCTAATATCGCAATGACAGGTGAGGTGACCTTAAGAGGAAATGTTTTACCAATAGGTGGGTTAAAAGAAAAGTCAATGGCAGCTCATAGAAGTGGCATTGATACTATTATTTTCCCTAAAAACAATGTGAAAGACTTAGATGATGTCCCACAAGTTGTTAAGGACAGCATTGAATTTATTCCAGTTGAATCAGTGGATCAAGTCATTAAGAAAGCTTTGGTGTAAAATGGAATTTCATAAAGTTGACTTTATAAAAAGTGTAGCAGTAGATGGAGATTACCCTGATGGAATCTACCCTGAATTTGTCTTAGCTGGAAGAAGTAATGTAGGAAAAAGTTCTTTTATCAACTGTTTATGTAATCGTAAAAATATGGCTTTTGTAGGAAAGACTCCAGGGAAGACACAGTTATTGAATTTTTTTGAAGTTGACGAAAAAATGATGATTGTCGATGTGCCAGGATATGGATATGCAACACGCTCATTTGATAAATTAATTCATTTTGGGAAAATGATGGAAGACTATTTTAAAAATAGAGAAACACTACGTGCTTTATTGCTGATTGTTGATTTAAGACATAAACCAACAAAAGATGATGTCTCTATGATTGAATTTGCTAAAGAAAATCATATTCATACATTTATTATTGCTACAAAGCATGATAAGTGTAAAAATAGTGAAGTGGTTAAATTAACCAAACAAGTCAGTCAAACATTAGGAGTTTCCGTTTCAAATATTATCTTGTTTTCAAGTGTAACTCGAAAAGGACATGAAGAAATATGGAATAAGTTAAATGAAATGGTTAATGAAACTGCTAAATAAATACTTGATTTATCCTTGATAGTATGGTATTTTATATGAGCTGGAAACAGTATCGGTATTCCGCTGGTTGAATAGATTATGAATATTAGATGAAAATATAGAGGAGAAGAAAGATGAATTTAGGATTAGTAAGTGAAATTACAAAAAATCAAATTCGTACGGATATCCCTGAGTTTCGTTCAGGTTGTACTGTACGCGTTGACGTAAGAATTAAAGAAGGCGACAAATCAAGAATCCAAGCATTCGAAGGTGTTGTCATTAAAGTTCAAGGAGCTGGAATTGGCAAAACTTTTACAGTTCGTAAAATCAGTAGTGGTGTTGGAGTTGAAAGAACATTCCCAATTAATTCACCAATTATTGAAAAAATTACAGTAGTTCGTAAAGGTAAAGTTAGAAGAAATAAATTACATTATCTACGTGGATTATCTGGTAAAGCAGCACGTATCAAAGAAATTAGATAATATCAAAAGCCGGATAACCGGCTTTTTTAAGTTCAATAGAAAAGAGGTTAATGATGAAGAATATCGTTAAAGAATTATTTTCAACTGTTATATCAAGCTTTATTTTTGTGATGCTCATCGTTAATTTTATTTTTAGTCCAGTTCATATAGATGGTCATTCAATGGATCCAACGTTAAGTGATGGTTCTTATGGAATAGCAGGGATTATCAATCGATTTTTTGGGTTGGAACGTTTTGATATTGTAACGATTGAACTAGATAATCATGACTATATTATTAAAAGAATTATTGGATTGCCTAATGAAACGATAGAAGTCATTGATAATCATTTATACATTGATGGAATTTACTATGAAGAATCATTTTTAGCGAATGATACGATAACCAATGATTTTAAAATTATTTTAGGCGAAGATGAATATTTTGTGATGGGAGATAATCGTCAAAATTCATCTGATTCAAGATACTATGGACCCTTTGAGTCTAAACAGATTAAAACAAGGGGGGTTTTTATTATCTTAGGATAAGTACATCATGAAAGGAAGTGAGAAATAATGAGTGAGAAAAAAAAGGAAAATAACGATCAAAAAATTAATATAAACTGGTTTCCTGGTCATATGACTAAAGCAAGACGTGAAATTGAAGCTAATTTAAAAGTAGTTGATATGATTATAGAGTTACGTGATGCTCGAATTCCTAAAAGCAGTAAAAATCCAATGATTGATAAAATCATAAATCAAAAACCAAGACTTATTTTTCTAACGAAAAAAGATAAAGCAGATCCTGTTGTGGTTGAACAGTGGATTAAAAGCTTATCCAATGAGCAAACTAAAGTCATTGCTTTAGATAATTTTAATGATAATGTCAAACAAATCTTAATTCAGGAGTGTAAGACATTAATGAAACCAATGATTGATCGAATGATTAGAAAAGGGATTAGACCACGTGCCATTAGGGCAATGGTTATAGGTATTCCAAATGTTGGCAAAAGCACGCTTATCAATCGTGTTGTCAATAAAAAAATAGCTGAAACAGCTGATCGCCCAGGAGTTACAAAATCTTTAAAATGGATTAAATTAAACAAAGATTTAGAACTATTAGATACACCAGGTATTTTATGGCCTAAATTTGAAGATAAAGAAGTTGGCTATCATTTAGCCCTTATTGGTTCAATGAATGATCAAATACTGCCCTTACAAGAGCTTTCCTATCATGCGATTGACATTTTAAAAGAACATTATCCTCAATCATTAATTGATCGCTATCAAGTCGATTTAAATAAGGTAAGTCATGAAATGTTCAAGGAAATTGCCCTTAATCGACAATGGCTTTTAAGAGGCAATGAAATAGATGATGAAAAAACTGCCAAGGTTTTTTTAAATGAATTACGTGATGGGTTGTTAGGTCGATATTGTTTGGAGTTTCCTGATGCCACTTCTTAATGAATATGAGACCCTATATTGGGATAAAGGGTGTACGATTGCTGGGATTGATGAGGTAGGTAGAGGACCAATTTGTGGACCACTTGTTGTTGCAGGGGTAATCTTACCCATTGGTTATCAAAACGAGCTTATCAATGATTCTAAGAAACTTTCTGAAAAGAAAAGAAAGCTTTTATATGATGAAATCATTGAAATTGCTAGTGTTTACTGTATTAAAATAGTTAGTCCAAGAGAAGTCGATGCTTTAAATATATACCGTGCTACACAACTTGCAATGGAAGAAATTGCTGATGAATTAAAAGCAGATTATGTTGTAACCGATGCAATGCCCTTATTAAATGGAATTAAGCATACAAAAATTATTAAGGGTGATCAAAAAAGTATTAGCATTGCTGCTGCAAGTATTGTTGCCAAAGTAATAAGGGATAAAATCATGGATGAATATCATGAAATCTATCCAGAATATGGATTTAATAAACACAAAGGTTATCCTACAAAGCATCATTTAGCGATGCTTGAAGAACATGGCATCTTACCTATTTATCGCTTTACTTATAAGCCTTGCCAAAAATACACTTGTATTTCACTGGATATATAGGAATTTCATTTTTCACTCTAATAATAGATAGAGGTGAAATATGAACAAAAGAGAACAATTAATTTATTATGCTATTCAATATGAAGGCGATTATAAGAAGGTCTTAACGGCCTATTTAAATCATCAAAAAGTGGATAGCTTTTTATTTATTCCAGATGCAATTACCATACTAGATAAGGATTATCCTGAGCAATTAAAAGATTTACAAGCTCCACCACTCGTTTTATTTTACAAAGGAAATAAGGCCTTATTAAATAAACCCTGTATTTCAGTCGTTGGGTCGAGAAAACCTAATCAATATGCAACAAGAATTATGGCAACTTTAGTTAATCAAATTAAAAAGAAATATGTCATTGTTTCAGGATTAGCTAGTGGAATTGATGCCTTAGCTCATCTTTATGCATTAGATAAAGGAACCATTGGGGTACTGGGCTGTGGAATAAATTACATCTATCCTAAAACCAATCAGTGTTTATTTGAAGAGATGAGTAAAAATCATCTAATACTTAGTGAATATCCTTTTGATACAAATCCACAAAAACATTACTTTCCATGGCGTAATCGCATCATAAGTGGTTTATCCAATCAATTAATTGTCGTGCAAGCAACTCTTAAAAGTGGTACAATGCACACAGTCAATTGGTCCATTGAAATGAACAGAGATATACATGTTGTTCCACATCCAATTGATGATCAATTAGGAAGTGGATGTAATTTGTTAATTCAACAAGGTGCAAATATATTGTTGACAGAAGATATCCCTTTGCTATAAGATAGAAAACTGTAAAGAGGTACACAGTACTATGCTATTATTTACAATAGATATAGTTGGAAAGGAATATGATAAAATACATCCTTGATGTGATTATCATATAAGGTATATATGAAAAATTTAGTAATCGTCGAGTCTCCGTCAAAATCGAAGACCATTGAAAAATATCTAGGAAGTGACTATACCGTAGTTTCTTCAAAAGGACATATTCGTGATTTAACTACTTCAGGCAAAGATGGTTTGGGAGTAGATGTAGATCATGAGTTTGAAGCAAAATATAAAATTAGTAAAGAGAAAAAAGATGTTGTAAAAGAATTAAAATCAAAAGCTAAAAAAGCTGATTTTGTTTATCTTGCAACCGATCCTGACCGCGAAGGAGAAGCCATTTCATGGCATTTAGCTCAAGAATTGGACTTAAATGTTGAAGATTTAAATCGTGTTGTCTTTAATGAAATCACTAAAGATGCGGTTGTTCATGCATTTGAAAAACCACGCACGATTGATATGGGTCTTGTAAAAAGTCAAGAAACACGTCGTATCCTAGATCGTATTATAGGATTTAAATTATCAAAATTATTAAGTAGAAAAATCCAAAGTAAGAGTGCTGGGCGTGTCCAATCTGTTGCTTTGCATATGATTGTTGAAAAAGAGAAAGAAATCAATGCCTTCATTAGTGAAGAGTATTGGAGCATTGAAGCATTATTCAATAAAGATGATATTGGTTTTACTGCCAATTTAGCTAAAGTTGATGGTAAAAAAATAAAATTAAATAATGAAGAGGAAGCTTTAGCGGTATTTAATCGAATCCAGAATGATTTTACAATAAGTGAAATTAAGAAACAAACAAAGAAAAGAAATCCAAGATTGCCTTTTACCACTTCAACCCTACAACAGGAGGCTTCAACTAAATTAGGCTTTAGTGCAAAACGTACGATGAGTATTGCTCAAAAACTTTATGAAGGAATTGCCTTGAAAGATGAAACTCAAGGACTTATTACCTATATGCGTACAGACTCAACTAGATTATCTGATAGTTTTGTTAAGTCAACTATGGGTTATATTATGGGAACTTATGGTAAAGAGTATGTAGGTTTTTATAAAACAAGTAAAACAGAAGGGGCTCAAGATGCCCATGAGGGAATTCGACCAACCAATATTAATCTTGTTCCTGAACAAATTAAGCCTTATTTAACTGCAGAACAGTATAAATTATATCGTTTCATCTATTATCGTGCGCTTGCTTCACTAATGGCTGCTTGTAAAAATGAAACCTTACAAGTTGTCTTATCACAAGATAATATCGATATGAATGCATCAGGTAGTGTATTGGTATTTGATGGTTTCTTAAAAGTATACAAGGAATACGATAGTAGTAAGGATGTAATATTACCAACATTAGTTGAACAAGAAACACTTAAACCTACGCAAATTAACAAAGATCAACATTTTACAGAACCACCATCAAGATATACTGAAGCTAAATTAATTAAAGCGATGGAAGAAGAAGGAATAGGGCGACCAAGTACTTATTCGATGATTATTGATACCATTCAAGCACGTGGTTATGTAGAATTAAAGAAAGCTAATGAAACAGGGAAAACCAAGTATTTCTATCCTACAGATCAAGGGACTTTAACGGATAGTAAGCTACAAGAATTCTTTAACACCATTATTAATGTTAAATATACTGCGCAAATGGAATCAGAGCTTGATGAAATCGCAGAAGAAAAAAGAGATTATGTATTATCTCTGCGCACCTTTTATGATGCTTTTATCCCACTTGTAGATGAAGCTTATGAAAAGATGGAAAAACGTGAATTAGAACGTACTGGTGATGTGTGTCCTGAGTGTGGTGGGGAATTAGTCTATCGTCAGGGGCGTTATGGTAAGTTTATAAGTTGTATTAATTTTCCAACATGTAAACATACCGCTAAGATAGCAAACCCTAATAAAGTTGAACCTGAAAAAACAGGACAAATGTGTCCTGAATGTGGTCATGAGTTATTAAAACGTAAAAGTCGTTATGGTAATTTCTTTTTGGGTTGCTCAAACTTCCCTAAATGCCGTCATATAGAAAATATTGAAGGTGAAAAGTCAAGATTCACTAAAAAGAAAAAAGAGGCTAAAAATGAAGATTAACGTCGTTGGAGCAGGGCTTGCAGGATGTGAAGCAAGTTATCAATTAGCAAAAGCAGGATTTGAGGTGCATTTATATGAAATGCGACCTAAAAAAACAAGTGAAGCGCATAAAACTCCTTACTTTGCTGAATTGGTTTGTTCTAACTCATTACGCAGTGATGCCTTAAATAATGCGATTGGTGTATTAAAAGAAGAATTAAGAATACTTGATTCATTGATTATGAGAGTTGCAGATGAAACGAAGGTTCCATCTGGCTCATCTTTATCTGTAGATCGTGAGTCATTCGCAAAAAAAATTACTGAGCACATCAAAAATAATCCTAATATTCATGTTATTCATGATGAAGTAGAACATCTTCTTGAAGGACCAACCATTATTGCAACAGGACCTTTAACAAGTGAGCCTTTAGCAAAAGAAATCATTCAATTTGTAGAGGCTGATTCATTTTACTTTTATGATGCTGCAGCTCCGATTATTGAAAAAGACAGTATTGATTTTAATAAAGCATATTTTAAGTCACGATATAGCGATAATGAAAAAGATTATATTAATTGTCCTATGAATAAAGATGAATTCTTTCATTTTTATCATGAATTAATTGGTGCAAAAACAATAACTTTAAAAGAATTTGAAAAAGAAATTTTCTTTGAAGGATGTATGCCTTTTGAAGAAATTGCTAGAAGAGGGTTTAAGACATTATTGTTTGGGCCAATGAAACCTGTAGGTTTAGAGGATGAAAATGGAAAAAGGCCTTACGCTGTTGTTCAATTAAGACAAGATAATGCCATTGCTTCTTTATATAATATTGTTGGCTTTCAAACACATCTTAGCTTTCCTGAACAAAAACGTATCTTACAGATGATTCCAGGATTAGAAAATTGCAATATTGTCCGCTATGGAGTAATGCATCGCAATACATATTTAAATGCACCAATGGTTTTAAAAGATACTTACCAATCAAAAAAACGTGATGATTTATTTTTTGCCGGTCAAATGACAGGTGTGGAAGGCTATATTGAATCTTGTGCATCAGGATTATTGGCTGCTTTAAACATGGCGTATTACATGAAACAATTGCCTTGCTTATCTTTAACTGCAGATACAGTTTTAGGGTCAATGATTCAATACATTACACATGCCTCTGCTAAGAACTTTCAACCGATGAATGCAAATTTTGGTATTTGTAGCTTTGATCCAACATGGCCAAAAAACACAAAGAAACAACAGTATGCTGAAAAAGCATTGTCGTTAACGAAGCAATTAAAGGAAAAATTAGACGATGAATTATTTAGATGATTTTTTAAATCATATACAATTAAAAAATTCAAATTCAAAACATACTTATTCAAGTTATAAGCGCGATTTAATGCGCTTTTTTTCCTATTTACAAGAACAAGATTTAAAGGTTGAAGAAGTCAATAAACAATGGATGATAGATTATTCATATGACTTGAAAAAAAAAAAGGATGAAAAAGGACATTTATTGTCTGATAAAACCTATGCAAGACATATTTAAACACTTAAATCTTTTTATAAATAACT
>JAWXUG010000066.1:0-8217 GCA_044432885.1 Erysipelotrichaceae bacterium
ATCAGCATAGGTGATTGTCGTATTAGAAGTAGTACCTGTAGTATCTGATGAACTTGAACATCCAGCTAAACTAAATGCCAAGACAGCAGAAAGACATAATAAACCTAATTTCTTCATAACTATCCCTCTTCTTTCAAATAAATTTTATATGATAATTTACTCACAAGTAAGTGTGAAAAAATTCATTTTTCCAAAGAATGTATGATAAAATAAGATTATGAAAAATTATGACTATAAAAAAGATACTGATTTCATCAAGGATAACTTGTTATTCAACTACTGTTTATGGGATGATAATGCCCATTTAATTGATCATTTTATCCATAATAACGATATTGAATTAAACTTTGATTTAGATCATTATTATTTTTGTATTACTGCAGCTCATAAAATTCACAGTCACTATAATGGGAGTAGTGGTTTATCTGAGCGGGTCATCATCACACTTGACTTATTATCCAATATCCATGAATTATTGAACCAACACCATTTCCAAGGAAATGTATTTTTAATTAAGGTAGATAACAGTAAACAAATTGGCATTATCTTCAGCAAGAATTCAAACGCAACCCTATCTGCAAAACAAATGACATCCATCATTGACGAATTAATTATGCAGTATTTTATAAAAAATAACCGCCATGTAGCTACCTCTTTATCTTCTGCTTATGCAGGATATGAAGGCATCCATCAAGCCTATCAAGAAGCTAGAACACTTAACAATTTATCCTTCTTTGTGGAAAATCATCCTATTTTCACTAAAGAATACGTTAAGTCAAACGCTATTGAATGTGGCTTAATAAGTATGAACGCAAGTATTATGAAACTTCGTTCATTGCTTAGTTTTGCCAGTTTAAATGAAGCATTAAATGAACTTTCTTTAATCACAGACGACTTAATTAGAAAGTCTTTAAATTATCGTTATTATTCATCCTTTTTCATTAATATGGAAACGATATTTGAGATGTTTAACGAAGTTTACTACCTGAATTTACCAATCATTAAAAATCATAAAAATTTCTATAAGTTGCATGATTACAAAAATCATGTTGAACACTTGATTCATTTATTTTATCAAATGGTCCCTATGGACAAACGGTATAGCCCTGATATCATTAATATTCTTTCCTATATTCATATTAATTATGCAAACTCTATCACCCTTAAAACCATTGGTGAATATCTTGATGTGAATCCTACTTATATTAGTTCTAAATTCAACCATGAAGTAGGGTGTTCCTTCCCTGAATATCTACATCAACAAAGAATCAAACATGCTAAAGACTACTTAAAAAATACAAACATGAAAATACAAGATATTTCTTTAAAAGTTGGCTATACATCCTATAAATATTTTTCAGAAATCTTTTTTAAAGTAACCAATATGACACCAAAGCAATATCGTGAGCAAAACAAATAAATAAAACTAATTATTTAGCTATCTTCGAAACTTCTAACTTTCATCTTATTCCATTTTGTTCTATAATATTAAGTGGAAATAGGAGGACACCATGAATTTTGAAAATAACTTAAAAAGTCTAAAACAGTTCCTTCTAACCAGTGATGATGCACTATTTAATGAAAATATCGAATATGTCCATCCAGTTGATATCTTAGATATCATTCATGATGAAGAAGATGAAGATGTACAAACACAAATTTTAAACCGATTACCAAATGAAACATTAGCCTTATTAATTGATTTTGAAGAAGACGAAGAAAAGTACGAACTTTTACAACGTTTTAATACGCGTAAACAATCTACTATCTTAAACGAAATGTCTAGTGATGAAATCGTTTCATTAGTTGATATTTTGGAAGATGATGAAAAAGCGGAAATTTTCGATAAAATGAAAAAAGCTGATCGTGAAGAGATCAGCCAATTACTATCTTATAAAGAAGATACAGCTGGTTCTATCATGGCTACAGAGTTTATTTCTATCCGTGAAAATAAAACCATATTAAGTACTTTAGAATACCTTCAAAAAGTAGCTGAAGATGCTGATATGACCTACTATTTATATGTTATCGATAAACCGGGACATTTAACAGGTGTTGTTTCTACACGTGATATTATCACAAGTAGTTTTGAGACTAAAATATCTGATATAACTAATCGTCATGTGATGAGTGTCCATGTCGATGATGATCAAGAAGAAGTTGCTCGCTTATTTGATAAATATGACTATATCATGTTACCTGTTGTTGATGATGATAATTTGATTGTCGGTGTAATCACCATCGATGATATCGTCGATATTATCAAAGAAGAAACTACAGAGGATATCCATAGAATGGCCGGGTTAGATGAAGAGGAAAAAGTTGATGGTAACATCATTGACTCCATTAAATCTCGTTTACCATGGCTTTGTGTTAATTTAGTAACTGCCTTTGTGGCATCAAGTGTTGTTAATAGTTTCAGCGATACCATTCAAAGTGTAGTTGCCCTTGCAGCAATTAATCCAATTATTGCAGGGATGGGCGGAAATGCTGGAACCCAATCTGTAACCATTATCGTACGTGGGATTGCCTTGAATGAAGTAAATTCAGACAATATGATACAAATCTTTATCAAAGAATTTAGTGTAGGTTTATTTAATGGTATATGTATTGGTAGCGTCTTATCAATATGTTGTTATCTCTTTTTTGGTTCTCCAATACTAGGCTTTATAGCAGGTGCATCTATTATTTGTAACCTAATCATTGCTACATGTTTTGGTTATATGGTTCCAATGATATTAACGAAATTGAAAATTGACCCAGCTTTAGCTTCCAGTGTTTTTGTAACAACTGCTACAGATGCCTTTGGATTCTTTGTATTCTTAGGCTTAGCAACCTTATTTTTACCTTATCTTATCTAAGTACCTACGGGTACTTTTTATTTACATGTCAAAAAAAGTAATGATTTTATCTCATTACTTTTTTTATAAATAAGTATTATATATATATCAATTCATCAAATTATATTATTTTTAAATAAAATCTTCTCTTAAAGGTGTGAATACATCCAATACTTTACCCTTTTCAAGACATTTAGCACCATGCACACTATCAGGGGCAAAATATAGGCTATCGCCTTTTTCTACTGGATAGCTTCCCTCTGGTGTATCAAAGATAAACTTTCCTTCAAGTACATACGTAATCTGTGCATGTGGATGACTATGTGGATCACCTATTCCCCCTTGTTCAAAGGATACTTCTACTGCCATCATATCACTTCCATATGCTAGAATTTTACGTGATACAAGATCACTTAACACAATGGTTTTTGTTTCATTTGTTTTTACGACTTTTTTCATTTTTTTCTTACCTCATATTTTCGTCTATGTGTTGCATAATCATTTCTAGTGTTTCATAATCTAATGCTCCCGATTGATAACCTAGGATATATCCATCTTTATCAATAAAATAGGTAGTAGGAAATCCTGAAATGCCATAATAGTAGAACATTTCGGTGGTGACATCCATTAAGGTTGGAATTGTGATTCCGCTTTCACTCAAGAATGTGATCATTTCTGCTTCACTTATTTCTCCTGTGCTTCCAGGTGCGCTTACAAGCAATACTTGCATATTGTTGTCTTCAGCAAATTGTTGAAGCTCAGGCATACTTTGCTTACAATAGGTACACCATGAAGCGTAGAACTGAAGGATTAGATCTTCTCCCAAATAATCACTTGCTTCATGAAGGACTCCATACTGATCGTATAAAGAGAAATCATAAGCAGGAATTTTATCTCCATCCTCTGCCGTAGGCATTGAAGGCTGACCTATTTGATTATAACCATCATAAGCCATCCAAAGACCCATACAGATAATGACTATTCCTCCAAGCTTTGCAGTCCATTCAATGATATTCATATGTTTTTTAATCCACGTTAATGCAAAATCACTAAATACCCCAATAAACAAGAAAGGAATCACAAAGCCTAATCCATAGGCAATAATCGCTGCAAATGACATCCATGAAGAAGCAGTTGCTGAAGCAATTAATACATTTGATAAGTAGGGTCCAATACAAGGACTCCAAGCAAATGAGAAGAAGAAGCCCAATACATAGGCATTTAAATAGATGTTATTTAAACGTTTTGGATTATATTTAAATGTTTTCTTTAATTGTATTGGCAATTTACCTAGATTCATTAATCCAAAGACCACCAACACAATTCCACCAACCAAGGCTATATGTCCTTGATAATTTAAAATTAGTGTACGAACAGATTGCACACCTAAACCTAAAATAAAGAATACTGTACAAATCCCTAATACAAAACAATTCGTAGTCATCATCACTTTTATTCTAGAATCATTTTCGACATCAATACTTGTTGTAATATACCCAATATATAATGGAACTAACGGAAGAATACAGGGTGATAAAAAGGATAGCACCCCTTCAAAAAATAAGCCGACTAATTGTATGTTTTCCATATTAAAGCACCCCAAAGTATAAAATAACTATAATTCCTAAAATAATACGATAATAACCAAAAACTTTAAAATCATGTTTACGAATATAGGTCATAAATGTCTTAATAGCGATAATTGACACCACAAAGGCAACAATGGTTCCTAATAAAAGAGCCACCCATCCAAACATTGTTAAGCTAATTGATAACTTAATTAACTTTAAAAAACTTGCCGCAAACATCATTGGTATTGCAAGAAAGAAAGAGAATTCTGCTGCCAAAGGTCTTGATAATCCTAGGATAACAGCACCTAAAATAGTGGATCCACTTCTTGAAGTTCCCGGTATTAGAGCTAATACTTGAAATACGCCAATCATAAATGCCGTTTTATACGTTAAGTCTTGAATCGTTTTTATATTATTTTTAGGTTTTTTTGACTCTATCCAAATAAAGGCAATCCCATAGATAATTAAGGTAATCGCAACGGTAAACCAATTGTATAAATATTGATCAATGATATCATCAAACAATAAGCCAATGATTCCAGCAGGTACTGCAGCTACAGCCACCTTCATCCATAAATTGATGGTTTTTAGTGATTCTTTTTTATCCTTTTTAAATGGATTTAATTTCTTAAAATATAGTACTGCTACAGCTAAAATACTACCTAGTTGTATGACCACCATAAACATGTCTACAAACTCAGTATTCATGACACTATCTGTATAAATTTCAAGTGGGAATAACTCATTAATTAAAATCAAATGCCCTGTACTACTTATTGGTAACCACTCCGTTATTCCTTGCACTACCCCTAATAGAATAACCTTTAATATTTCAATGAATTCCATCTTCAAACTCTCCTTATTTTACATCCCTCTTATTATAACAGTATTTTTATGAAAAAGACTTTTAAATTTAGATAAACGGCGTATAATAGGGAAATGTATATAGCTTTAGGAGATGCATATGAGTGTTAATAAAATTAGTCATTTGGAAGCAACTTTTAATTTTCTTTTTTCCGATTATGTTAGGGACTTTTTTTCAACAACTTTACAATACTGTAGATGCCATCATAGTTGGAAATTATGTAAATACAGCTGCACTTGCAGCAGTTGGTGGCTCAACTTCTACCATTATTAATTTAATTATCGGGTTTTTTGTAGGGCTCTCAGGTGGTGCTACTGTCATTATTTCTCAATATTATGGGGGATACCAAATTGAAAATGTTAAAAAAGCCGTACATACAGCTTTTGCGATTGCCATTTTAGCAGGACTATTCTTAATGGTATTTGGCTATTTTGTTGCCCCTATAGCTTTAGTATTGATGAACACTCATGCGGATATTTTACCTTATGCAACCCAATATCTTCAAATTTATTTTATGGGTACTGTTTTTAATATGATTTATAATATTGGATCTGGTATTTTAAGATCTGTTGGGGATTCAAGACGTCCGCTTTATTTCTTAATTTGTGCTTGCTTAGTGAATATTGTTTTGGATATTGTTTTTGTTGTATTTTTACATATGGAAGTAATTGGTGTCGCTTTAGCAACCATCCTTTCTCAACTTGTAAGTGCCATTTTGGTTGTCTATACATTAGTAAATAACGATCAAATCTATCACTTAACAAAAAAAGAGTTAAGAATTGATTTCCCTATTTTAAAAAGAATTGTATACATTGGACTTCCTGCTGGGATTCAATCTATTATGTATTCATTCAGTAATGTGGTCATTCAAACAAGTGTCAATGCGTTTGATACAAACTATGTTGCAGCATGGCCAGCCTATAGTAAATTAGATGCAATTTTCTGGATGGTACTTGGCGCTTTTGGTTTATCGATCACAACATTTGCAGGACATAATTTTGGCGCTGGTAAAATTGATCGTGTTAAACAAGGAGTTCGTGTTTCTTTGTTGATGTCAGCAATCATGTCCGTTTCCATCAGTATTCTATTTTACTTATTAGGACCATTCTTCTTTAGATTGTTTACCTCTGATACTCAAGTTATTACAAATGGTCTTGAAATCTTACACTTCTTAAGTCCATTCTTCGTTACTTTTATCTTTATTGAAATTTTATCTGGTGCCTTACGTGGTACAGGAGATACCCTATTTCCAACCATCATTACCGCCCTTGGCGTTGTAGGGATTCGTATTGCCTGGCTTGCACTAATCCAATCTACACAACCAAGCATCACCGTTGTATTTGTATGTTACCCATTATCATGGATTATCACTTCCCTTATCTTTATCATTTATTATAAAGAAGGTTCTTGGTTAAAAAGACGCTTAAAAACACTTACTTGTTAACATTAAAAAAGCAGTAGCTCCATTTTATAGGGCTATTGCTTTTTCATTATTCACCTTGTGTTACATTATCAATAAAAACATCTAATTCATCCAAATTAAGTTTAAACGCTAATTTCTTACCCTGAACAGTTGATACTAAAATGCCCATCTTTTTAAAGTAATCTGTATGTTTTTTTACATTTGTATAAGTTCTACCTGTTTCTTTCTCTAATTGAGCATAAGACAAGCCATTGTTAGAAAATAAAGTAGCTTGTAATAAAATAAATAAGATATTCTTTCTTTTATCATCCATAAATGAACATTCATCAATCTTCTTTGCATAATAATTCAATTTAGACTCTCTATCATTTAAAGCTTCTAATAATTTATCCATAGAAATTTGAATAATTTTCAAAAACCAAAGGATAAAAAAAGTAAGCTCTCCTTTATTTTTTGTATCATTTGTAAGTTTAAACATATCATAATATTCATTTTGCTGTTCATTTATCGTATACGATAACCTATATGGAATCAAAGTATTTAGCTCTTTCGACAATAAATGACTACTCAAAAACCTACTCATCCGCCCATTTCCATCATAGAATGGATGGATATATCCAAATAGATAATGAAAAACTGCAACTCTTATTAAATAATTATGTTCTTCCTTTGACAAAATAGAAAGCGCTTGTGACATTGCATCAATTACTTTTTCTTCCGGATAAATTCCTCTGTGAATTTCTTTCTGAGTGATTGTATATACAGACACAGATTCTTTTCTATAGATAAACCCATCTAATATACTTGATTCATTACTGCCAATTTCATCTTCCAACAAATCATCATATAGTTTTCTAATATCCTGATTAGTTTTCAATGGTATTTCATCTAAAACCTTTAAATAAGTATTTACAATACCTGAAAATCGCAATTCTTTTTGTTGTGATGACTTATTCAATACTTCTAATAAATCTTTTCTACTACTATATACACCTTCTAATTCATTGGTTTGTATAATCTCTTCAATCAAACATTTTTTTTCAAATTCTAGAATTGCGATTACAGGTAATCTTTTTATCAAATGGCTTATTTGCACATTTACCCTCATTATGTGATAAATACTTTTCATCATATCATTATTAACTACATAAAAAAGTGGAAAGTCAAAATGATTAAATTCAATCTTCATCATACTTTCTGAATTTATTCTATTGGCATATTGAGTTTCATATTCATTTGGATTCTTATGATATATCTTTGCTAAAGACTCATACATTATTCTGCCCTCCCATTATATTATAGTATTAATATATCATATATTAATATATATATTTGAGTATTTATGTATTAAATCTATTATTTTATTCATTTTTAATAGATTAAAGTTTGAATCTATCTGTTTTATCATAATTGATTCACCTGTAAAATCATTTATAATCACAAATAAAAGAAAAAGGACTTCCTTTTAATAGAAATCCCTAAATATTTACCAGTATAAATCCCAATCTTTACTTTTTC
>JAWXUG010000067.1:0-8192 GCA_044432885.1 Erysipelotrichaceae bacterium
AAGGTTTCATCTTGTAAGTGGAATTGTTTTGCAGTATCTTCTTCCATATGAATACGATTAATTCTCACACGTATTTCTTCACCATCTACATTTAAATCGATATATCCATGACTTCCAATTGGACGAAATTGTTGAGTAATCTGAAAGCCTTTTGGTAAATCACTATAATAATAGTTTTTTCGATCAAATTTTACCAGTGGATCGATTTCTAAATGTAAAGCCGTACATGCTTGAATTGCTTTTCTTACTGCATCTTTATTGACTGTTGGCAAAGTTCCTGGTAAGGCAATATCTACTTCATTACAAGCTGTATTGGCATCTTGTGCAAACCCAACGGGTGCATTTGAAAACATCTTTGTTTTGGTTTTTAATTCTAAATGGATTTCAAGTCCAATGACTACATCATATTTCATCTTAACATTCCACCTTTGCATCTTTAATTCCAGTTATTTCTTCAATCGCTAACGCAACATTAAACATCACTTGTTCTGAAAATGCGTTTGCAGTAATATTTACTCCAAATGGTAAGCCTTCTTCATATCCAAGAGGCAAAGTCATACTAGGTAAACCAGCAAAATTACCAATTACCATATGATTATCTGCAATTAAATATTCATCACTAAGCTCTGAGTTACTTTGTCCATTTATTAAAGGTGCAACCACACTTGCAGCAGGTGCAATTAGGATATCTGCTTGACTTAGTTCTGCATTAATCATATCCACAATCACACGTCTTACGCGTTGGGCTTTTTTCAACATCTTTTCTTGGTTTTCATCAAATAAACCAAATGAACCCATTACAAAACGAGCACGAATATTTGCCCCTAGCCCTTTAGTTCTTGAAGCAATCATAATTTCTTCCATGCTGTCTGCCTCCTCTTGCATCCCAAATCTTAAACCATCTAAATTACTATGATTAGCAGTAGCTTCACAGTTTGCAATTAAATAATAGGCTGGTAAAATCGTTTTTAATACTTTAGCATCAAAACTTACATCACGAATAATGGCTCCTTTTGCCTGCATCTTTTCAATTAAATGTTCAAAAGATGCCGTAATATTCTGATTACTAAGGCTATCCATCACATCTTTAAATACGAGTATTTTTTTACCCGTTAAATCACTATTTAATAATTCGCTATATGCTTGTTCTTCATCATGAGCACTTGTCATATCTTTAGGATCATAGCCTTGTAAAACTTCAAGTGCTAATGCTGCATCACTTACGCTTCTAGTAAAATAGCCCACATGGTCTAAACTTGAAGCATAGGGAATAATGCCGTAGCGAGAAATTTTCCCATAAGTTGGTTTTACCCCAACGATTCCACAAAAACTTGCAGGTTTTCGAATAGAATCTCCTGTATCACTTCCTATTGCCATAGGGACAACTCCTGCAGCTACAAGGGCTGCACTTCCCCCACTTGATCCTCCTGGAATTCGATTGATATCATATGGATTGTGAACAGGTCCGGTAGCCGCACTTAAATTGGTACCGCCCATTGCTAACTCATCCATACTGGCCTTAGCAATAATTACAGCCCCTGCTTCATGTAGTTTTTCTACAATTGTTGCATCATATACTGGTACATAATTTTCTAAAATACGACTTGATGCAGTCGTTCTTATTCCTTTCGTAGATACATTATCTTTTAATACAATTGGAATTCCACTTAGTTTACCTGGTTTAATTTCCTCATACTCGTCAACAAAAGTAACGACAGCATTCAATTTTTCTTGGCTTTCATGGGCTTTTTTAATTGCTTCACCAATCGCTTTTTGTGGCTGATTTTCCACTAATAATTCTTTTATCAAACTCATTATTTCACCACCTTTGGCACAACAAAATGTCCTTGTTTTTCTTTTGGTGCATTCTTTAAAATTTCTTCTTGAGTTAATGTATAAACAACATCATCCTCTCTTAAATAAGTAATACCTTCCTCAAACGGATACACCATCGGTTCAATCCCTGTTGTATCTATTTCTTCTAATAATTCTAATTGTTGAAAGAAAACTTCAAAACGCTTCTTTACATCTTCTGCTTCTTCATCATTTAGCTCAAACATTAATTGCTTTGCTAAAGAGTTATAATAATCAATATCGTACATATGTCCTCCTAGTTTAAATCAATAATATGTATTATACTTTCATTAGCTGATTTTTCAAGTACAAATACGGTCTCATCCATTTGATCTATCTCTACAACGATTTCCATTTGCTCATCATCGAAAGTAGTAAGTAAATCTTTTAAATATAGTGCTAATGCATACATTTCTGTATAGTTTTTTGCTTGAATAGTAATCGATATCTTCAAATAAACTGCATAATCATCTACAAATTTAACTTCTCCAATCATCGATACATTTTCTGGCATAAATTCATTTACAAGGGATTTTACTGTTTGAAATTTATTAGCAATGATCCCATCTTTTGCCGTTAAAGAATCACTTGGAGCCAATAACCATTCCTCATTAATGGTATTTAATTGTCCACTTCTTCCTGTAAACAATCCTTCGGCAAAATAAGTTCCTGCAACATATGAAGTCGAAGAAGCTGCATCATATAACATAATATAGATAGGTAAATCTGAGTCTACTTCTACCTTACTTCTTAGATAATTTTCCAATTTGTAACTGATAGTGGTTCCAAAGGCCAACAAATAATCATCGGCAATCGTATACGTACCACTGACACCATCTACTTGTGCAGTAACTTCATTGTCCATTAATATTGCTACAGCGATGCCATTTAATTGATCAGGATTTTCTTTGTCCATAAAGTTCAACTCATAAACCCCACCAACAATATAAGGGTTTTGAACGGTTTGACTATCATTAATTTTAAAGTCCCCTTCACTTGGATTCAATCCATATGGATAGTTGCTTGATTCTCTTCTTTGTAACATTTGAATTTCATCATAGCTTAGTAAAGTCCCTGATTGTAGGTAGTTATCTTCAACTGGAAAATATTGAATTGAATACTCTTGTAATGTTTTTGGCACTTCAATCGCATCTAACTTAGACCACACATTTGAAAACCAATAACGCGATGTTTCAATGTTGAATGGTAAGATTACATCATAATTTTCATCTGAATAACTATCGATTGATTCCACCGTGATTATATTAGATTCATCGCTACTACATCCAACAAATAACATAAGACATAATAGCACTAGCATTATTTTTTTAATCATGATTTACCTCCTTTAAGAAAGTAGCTTCATCCATCGTTTGAACGCCTAATTCCTGTGCTTTTTTTAGCTTAGACCCGGCCTTTTCACCATAGATGACATAGTCTGTAAGTTTAGAAACTGCACTCGCACAATGTGCTCCTAGTTGTGTCAATAAAGCTTGTACCTCTTTACGCGATAAATCTGCGAAACTACCTGTTACAACAACGGTTTTATCAGTAAAGATACTATCTTGTATTTCGATTTGATGATAAGGCATTTGACATCCTAACTCAATCAATTCCTCAATTAATAATTGATTTGTTTCATCCTTGAAATAGTCAATGATTGATTTAGCAGTAATTAAACCAATATCATTTACTTCTACAAGCATTTCTTCACTTGCATGAGCTAAGGCCTCCATTGTTTTAAAGCGTTCAGCTAATACCTTACTAGCTTTTTCTCCAACTTGACGAATACCTAGTGCACAAATCATTTTATCTAATGGATTATTTTTACTATCATTAATTGCTTGTATCAATTTATCATAAGACTTTAATGCAAATTTTTCTAAAGCACAAATTTCTTCTTGATATTGATCTAAACGATAGATATCACTTATTTTATGAATTAATTTAGCATCATATAACTGCTGTACACGTCGTACACCTAAGCCATCAATATTCATACAATCCCTTGAGGCAAAATAAGCAATAGCTTCCACAATTTTTGCAGGACATTGACTATTAATACAGTAATGAGCCGCTTCATCCTCATAACGAATTAATGGGTGTTGACAACTCGGACAAACGTGAGGAAACTGATAAACTTCACTCTCACATCCTCTAGCACTTGTAATAGAACATACGACCTCTGGAATAATTTCTCCTGCCTTACGAACAATAACTTCATCATTAATACGGATATCTTTTTCTTTAATCATATCTTCATTATGTAAAGAAGCATAGGAGACTGTTGTCCCTGCTAAGCTTACAGGTTCAAGTTTAGCATTAGGCGTAATCTTTCCAGTTCTTCCCACAGTTACAAAGATATCTAATAATTTAGTACTGACTTCTTGGGCTTTAAATTTATAAGCAATGGCCCATTTGGGTGTTTTCATGGTAAATCCCAACTGATCTTGAATATCAATTGGATTCACTTTAATGACCATACCATCAATTTCATAAGGTAGTTGATGTCTTGTTTCTTCAATTTGTTGAATATATTGATATACATCTTCAATATGATCATATATTCTTGTTTCGGGATTGGTTTTAAATCCTAATGCAGCCATCCAGTTTAAAGAAGCTTGATGACTTGATAAACCAAATTCCTTTGGATCACTTAAAAAATACCAAAAGGCGTCTAATTGTCGTTTAGATACAATCTTAGAATCCAATTGACGAATACTTCCAGCTGCTGCATTTCTAGGATTGGCAAACAGTGTTTCCTGATTCATTTCCCTTTCAAGATTGAGCTTTTCAAAACTTTTTTTAGGCATGAAGACTTCTCCACGCACCTCTACATTTTTTTGCTCATCTATGACTAGAGGAATAGATTTAATTGTCATAATATTATGCGTTACATCTTCTCCATACTCCCCATCACCTCTTGTGGTTGCATATTGAAAACGTCCTTGTGAATAATGTAGTGACATTGCTAAACCATCTATCTTAAGTTCTACACAATAATTTACATCATATTTTTCTTCTATTTTACTTGCCCATTCCACAAGTTCTTCTCTACTAAATACATTGCCGAGTGACAACATTGGTCTTAAATGTTTTACTTTTTTAAAGCCTTCTAATACTTGTCCACCAACTCTTAGACTCGGAGATAATGGATCATAGGCTTCTGGATATTGAGCTTCTAAAGAAATTAGTTCACGTAATAATTGATCATAATCTACATCCGCAATCACAGGATGATCTAAGACATGATATTGATAATTATATTCATTAATCAATTTTCTTAACTCATTTATTCTTGATATACTCATAGCTTATCTCCTAACTAAATTATTATACCATAATTCAATATTAGGCATAAAAAAAGTGTCACTATAACGCACATTTTAATGCTAAAATATTTTATGACGATTGAATAATGAAAATAAAGTGCTATAATGGATAGGACGACTCCTTAGCTCAGTTGGTAGAGCAACTGACTCTTAATCAGTGGGTCTAGGGTTCGAATCCCTAAGGAGTCACCATTTTGATGAAAAAGCCCTTGTTTTATAAGGGTTTTCTTTTGTTTATAAGTATTTGTGCACGAATTGTACACGATTTTATAGAAACAAATCCCCGCGGAATCACCATTTTGATATAGGGTGAATGATATCCATCAATATAGTCAAATAAAATTGGGCTTTTTTTCTTCTTTTTCAAAAATCAAAAAATCATATACCATCGTTGATAATTAAAGAAAACTTAAGTTTTAACACAATTGAATTATGCTATAGTGTAGATAGAAATTTATAACGGGAGGATGAACAAATGGAAGATAATAGAACAACAATTGTGAATAAAACTGTAAAAACTGGAATTTCATTTGGTAGTGTTTTAGCGATGGTGATTAGCTATACAACATGGGAATCCATCGGATGGGCAATATTTCATGGCTTGTTAAGTTGGGTTTATGTAATTTATTTCATAATTGTACATTAAAAGATAGTTCTCCATTCCAAGCAGCTCCTGTATAGTACTTTAGCTAATGCTCGATACAAAATAAAACCATTCAAGAAAATAATTAAATAAAATATATATGATACGAGGAGGATTTAAATGAAAAATTTGAAATGGATTGTACTATCCACATTAGTTGTAATATCAACGATTTATTTCACAATGACACCAATAGGTGCATTGAGGTTTGAAATACTTACATTAGGACACCCAATTAGTGCGTTTACGTTTGAGGTTATGGATGAATCAAATTATATGACGCTTAATGAAAATCAATTAGGTTATTCTTTGGATAATGCACCATTTGAAGAACCTACACAATCCGAATTAATAAACTGGGTTGTTACAAAGCACGGACTATTTTATAGTGCAAACTATTATGGTTGGGGATAAATATTAATAATTGGAGAAATGATATGAAAAAAATGATTAGCTTGATAGTTATATTGATATTTGTTTTTACACTTAGTGGTTGTGGTGCAAATTATAGTGATACAGACATCAAAATAATCATTCCCGCTGGAAGCAAAGGCGAATTTATTTATTCTGACGAGCCTATTTCCACTAACAAGGATTCCATTACATTGTCATCCGATGATGAGTTTTTAGATACTGAAATAATACTTAAAACCATTGAGGTTAAAGAAGAAAATGCTTATGAGCCTACAACTTTTGTTTCCGAAACACCTGTGGATATAGATATTGAAAAAAATGCATGGTTTAAAATTGGTATTGCAATACAAAATGATACCGCAGAAGATATAATCGTGCATGTAAATGCAAGTGATGTTATCGTAAGAATTGAATAAGTATATAACTAATAAGTATATAACTATTATGAGCACAACCTATATTAAGGATATCAGAATAAAGTGCGAATGCTATTTATATAACTGGAAGGAGAACTTTCAATGAAAAAGCTATTGAATAATAAGGTTGTAAAAATATCAGTTACACTATTGATATTCATTATTACATTTATCTTATTGCATTTCACCTCTTTGAATGCATTACATGGGCGCTCAGATGCCCCTCTGATTATTGGAATTGTTGGTTGTATTGGACTTATAATTTCATATATATTTAACCTTAACATAATGACTATTGCCACCACATTAGGATATGGATTCAGTATTATTGTCGGTGTACTTTTTGAAAGCGATGGTATGATTTTTGATAATAAAGCTATACACACCATGTGGATTGTTTGGCTTGTAAGTTACTCCATTATCATAATGGTTGGTTTGATGTGTGACCTTTTACTTAGATTTAAGGCGAATAAATCAAAAATTAATTTAATAGGTACGTTTGCAAGCATTATAATAATTTTAATGATCATATTTAGCTATGTTACAAAGCCACTTACTGTAAATGATGTTTTTGCACATAAGCCTCGATTTTATGGTGTTGTTACAGAAATTCACAAAAACTATATGCTTCTAAGTGTGGATGAAAATAGTTTTGTCGCAAATAGTGGTGATATGATAACTGTGAGCCTTGATGTAGCCATGTCAGATTTAAGTGTTAATAAAGATGATTTTATTATAGGTGATATCGTAATGGTGTATTTTGATGGCAGTGTAGCAGAGAGCTATCCGTTACAGACTGGAACTATCTATGCTATTAGCAACACAGATACGTATATATATAAAGATGGCATTGATAAAAATGGTGACTTGTACCCTTATAATGAAATATCTGTTTTGACAGGGTTATCTATAAGTAACTTAAAAGAATATAGTGCAAATAACCCAAGTCAATTCATAATGGACTTTTTAAATCGTCTTAGAGATCCACTTGAATATGATGGTGGCGATGGGAACTACTATACATTTGATGAAATGGCTGATATTTTAGGTGGAAAAAGATACGAACATTACAATTCATATATTAAAGATACCGATAAGTTTATAGAGGAATTCAAAATCACATTGAATAAATAGCATCATATATTATGAGCAATACCTTGTGTAAAGGAAAATAGAAATGTAATGAATGAAATTTATATAACAGAAAGGAAGGTATCTAAATGAAAAAAATCATATTTTTTGTGCCAGCTATAATTTTCACTATCTTGTATGGTGTTTTAGCTTTAAGTGAAGTTAATGCTATAAGTACAATGGTAATTGTTTGGTTAATTCTATTTTGGATTGCAGGTACATTATTAAGTAAGTCTATGTTTTGGGGTGGATTAATGGGGATAATTCCTGCAGTGTGTTTTATTTATATGGGTACACAAGAAACAGGACAGATTATTAGTGAAACCCCTATTGGTATTGTTGTTTTACTTTATTATGCAATATGCGCTTATTGTGTTTACAGAAAGAGTAAATTAAAAAGTT
>JAWXUG010000068.1:0-7889 GCA_044432885.1 Erysipelotrichaceae bacterium
CCCCATTATTGCTTGTATCAGCGTGGATTTCCCATTTCCATTCGGCCCCATTAAAGCATGTATTTCATTTTCATGAATGATTAAATTTATACCATTTAAAATCTTCTTGCCATCTATTTCAACATGTAAATCTTCTATAACTAAAGTTTTCATTTTGCTCCTCCAAATACTCCTTTATGATTATATCACAATTAAATTAAAAGCGTTTATATATAATCTTTTTTGTTCACATACAATTCAGATATAAAAATTGCAAAATATATGTAAATAGCCTATAATACAATAGGTTTATCCAAGGAGGAAGAAATGAAAGATATTATAAAAAAATATTGGTTCATTGGCTTAATTATCGTCGCTCTTGTTGCGGGTGTTGCATACTATGCCATTGATTCAACCAAAGATATCGTTCAAGGGAAAACAGTAGACGGCGAAAATGTTGTTTATTCGCTTTCAGATAACGATGTGACAGCAGGTCAATTCTATGATTCACTATATGAAGATATGGGTGCATCAGCAATAGCTCAATTATTTCAATTTGCATTAGTCGACCAACTAGTTGAAACAACAGACGAAATGCTAGTTGAAGCAGAAGCACAAGCTGAGTACACAATCGATCAATTTAAATCAAGTTATGGCGCAACTTATGAAGATACATTATTAGCTGCACTTAAAAGTATGGGATATGACAGCATTGATGACTTATCTACCCATATGGTATTACAACTTAAATACAATGTCATTTTAGAAGAAGCAGCAACTGATCTATTTGACGAATTTAATGAAACTTATTCACCTCGTATTTTAAGTCATATTTTAGTAGCTATGGCAGATCCTGAAAATCCAACAGATGAAGAATTAGCAAAATGGGAAGAAGTAAAAACAGCTTTAGAAGATGGTACATCTTTTGCAGAAGTTGCTTATACTTACTCTGATGATACAGGAAGTGCTACAAGTGGTGGATACCTAGGGTATTCAGATACAACAACTAGTTATGTAACAGAATTCCTAGAAGCAGGGCTTGCTCTTGAAGCTGGAGAATATAGCGAATGGGTTAAAACTGATTATGGTTATCACCTAATATATTGTGAAGCAACTGACTTTGATACATTATTAGTTACCGATGGTTTCCTAGATGCAGTATTTACAGCTTACCCAACCTATATCTCTGAATTATTATTTATTAAAGCAGACGAATTAGAAACTGTTTATGAAAGTGATGAATTAGAAGCACAACTAAAAGCTTTATTTGGTGTTGGAGGTGACGAATAATGAAGAAGATTATAACCCTAATTTGTTTAGCATTACTTCTTACAGGATGTGCAACAAGCGGAAGTGGTGCAATCAGTGATCCTGATACAGCAATTATTACTGTAGGTGATACTACAATTACTAAAGGCAGTGTCTATAACATGATGTATGAATCATATGGTGCAAGCCAAATCATCGCTGATACTTTAGAATATATTTCAAATCAAGAAATTGAAACAACAGATGCAATGTATGAAGAAGCTCAAGCTTCAATTACAATGCAAACATTGATCTATGGCGACACATTTGAAGAATTATTAATCGCTAATGGATTTGCTTCAACTGATGATTATATCGAAAGAATCATTATCCCAAGTCTTAAAGTTAGTGCTTTAACTGAAAAATATATCGAAATCAACTTTGATTCAATGCAAGAAACTTATACACCTAAGAAAATTCAAGTAATGTCTTTTACAGATTTAGAAACTGCTGAAAAAGCTTTATCTGAATTAGCTTCAGGCACTGAATTCACGCAAGTTGCTACAGATAATTCAAGTACTGCTGCTTCTGCTGAAACAGTGTATACAGTCAAATCTGATTATCCAATCGATGTTAAAGTATATATTGCTGATGCAACAGAAGATAACCAATTATCAGATGTTATCTATGATGCAGAAAATGGTGCTTACTATATTGTATTAGTCACTTCAGCAGATGTAAATTCATTTAAAGAAGAAGCTATTGCTACGATCGCAACATTAGATGATGTTGAAGCACAATCATTTGATTATTACTTAGATTTATACGAATTTAGCGTATATGATGAAACTTTATATAATCAAATTAAAGCAACTTATCCTGATTATTTAGACTAAGTGAAATTAAGCGTGATTTAATCACGCTTTTTTTATATAATAAAATCAATAATAAAGGAGAACTACGATGTGTATATTTTGTAAAATTATTAATCAAGAAATTCCAGCTTATAAGATTTATGAGGATGATCATTACTTAGCATTTTTAGACATTGCTCAAGTGACTAAAGGACATACTTTAATTATTCCAAAAAAACATGTATCGCACTTTTTACAAGCAGATGATTTAATGATCAGTGAAATCATGATTTTAGCCCATAAGATTGCACAACAATTAAAAGATAAACTGCATTGTAACGGGATGAATTTGTTGAGTAATATAGAAGAAGTTGCAGGACAAAGCGTCCCCCACTTCCATGTTCACATCATACCACGATATGATGAAAAGGATGCATTAAGTATCCAATTTAATGAAAATACAGATAAAAATATAGAAGAAACCTATCGACATATTATCGGATAAAAAAAGGACGCTTGCGCGTCATTTTTATTTGTCATGCTTATAAAAGCTTCTATTTTCAAGTGCAAATAATCTTGCAGTAAACTGTTGATTTTCAGTTGTTTCAAAAGTGCGTTTAAGCATTTCCATTCTTGCGTCAATATTGTCAATAAACTGCAACATTTCCGCTTCAGCAATCATTGGCAAAACAGGAGACCCATATTCTAATTGGCCATGATGAGATAAGATTAGATGACGCAACAAAGTTACCTCCTCACTTTCTTCATACCCCAATTTTTTTGAAATTTCATAGATATGTGCTTGCATGATTGAAATATGTCCCAATAATTTTCCCTTCATTGTGTACTCAGTCATAAAGGCACCTGATAGTTCATCAATCTTTCCAATATCATGTAAAATAACCCCAGCATATAATAAATCTCTAGATAATATTGGATATAAATCTGCCATATCTTTGGCAACATTTAGCATACCCAACACATGAGTAGCTAAACCACCTACAAAATTATGGTGATTTTTACTTGCAGCAGGATAAGCAAAAAAATCCTCATGATATATTTTCATTACCTCAACAATCACTTGATGTATAATTGGATTTTCAATGGCATTTATATAGGATTTAATGCCACTCTTTAATTCTTCCATTGGAACTTCGCTCGTCTTTACAAAATCGTTTAAATCCACTTCATTTTCATCACATAAGGTCACTAAATGAATCTTCCCTTGTAAATTATTACGATATTTAATCACTTCTAATTGAACATCATAGACTTTACCTTGTTCAATAATATCACTTTGAGCAGGCTTAACATCCCAATATTTAGCTTCAATATTTCCTGTTGTATCTTGTAAAGTTAATGACATATACGGAGCACCACTATTAGTAACCCCTTTATTCACATTACTAATTAATACACGTATGGTTAAGCTATCTTTTTCTTTTAAATTAATAATTTTCTTACTCATCATCCCACTCCATTTCATTTAATACTAAATAAATATCTTCATAACTAAAACCACGTGTTAAACATCCTTTAAACACGGCATTACGAAGTTTTGAACCGTTATATTTTCTTTTATATCTAATATAAACCTTATCAGCAGTTTTACGCAAGACATCTAATTCAGAGAGTTGTTCATCCGTAAAGTTTAATTGGTCAATGACTTGATAAATCATATCCAACTCATAACCTTGCGCTAACATTTTTTTCATCACTAAAGCCTTCGTTTCTTTTAAAGACTTATCTTTAATTTGAGCTTTTATACGATTCGCATATTTAATTGCTAACTTCAAGTATTCTTGTTCATTACTTTGGGTTAAAGCTTGTTCAATAATTTCAATCGCAACCCCTTTTTTCTTCAAACTGCGCGTTATTTTATTTTCACCTTGCAATGCAATCAACGATTTTTCAACATATTGATTTGCATATTTTTCGTCATCTAATATGCCTCTTCTTTTTAAATCATCTACAATTCGGTTAATATATAGAATTTCTAAGGTTGTTGATTGAGTTAAAAAATCATAAATTTCTTTAACTGTACGATCCTTTACGGTGATCTTACGTATACATTTATGATAGGCCTTAATATATTCTTGATCAGCCAATAAATGTTCAACATTATCTAAAGATACTTTATGGTCTTTTCTTAATCCATATTTAAGGAATGAATCTGTATCCACAACAATTTTTAAATCATCCATTGTTTCATGAGTTAAGGTAAGTTTTACAGCTTCCCCTCTTCTTGAAACAACAGAAAGTGTGTAGTAATCATTGTATAAAGATACTGCATTTTCATAAACCTCAATAACACGTTGATAAAAGAACTTAGCATCATATACCTTTGATGATTCAAAACCATTCTCTTTAATTAGCTTTTTTTGTTGACTATCTAGTTGAATATAATTTTCAATTTTATCTGCTAACTCAGATGAATCATTAAAATAATAGCCATTATAGCCATCTTTAATTAAATCTTTTAAAACATCATCTGGTCTTGCAAAAACAGGTAATCCTGCTACAAGAGCCTCAATAAACGTCATCCCTTGAGTTTCTGTTAAACTGGCAGATACAAACATATTAAAAGCATGGTAGTATTTTTCGATAATTTGATTAGGCTTTTTACCAGCAAAATATACATAATCTTCGATGTCTAACTCTTTTACTTGTTGTTTAAGGGTATCTTCATCAGGTCCTCCACCAACAATAATCAGCTTACATGATAGGTTTCGCTCTTTAATATGTTTAAAAGCATCAATGACTAAATCAATTGATTTTTCTTTTGCTATTCGGCCAATAAACACCATTGCGTATTCCTTATCAACGTTACACTCTTGTCTAATGCTTAAAATTTCTTCATCACTTGTTTTATTAGGTGTAAATTTTTCTAAGTTTAAACCAGTAGGAATAACACTAATATCACTTCTAAGACGATAGCTTTCTAAAAGTTCCTTTGTTTTTTTAGAAGGTGCAATAACACTTACACAACTGTCACCATACATTTTACTTAAAAAAGAAACCGCTTTTTTCGCTAAATGATCAATTGAGTCTAATTTAAACACATTAATATAATGGGTATAATCCTCATAGGTTGTATGATAGGTTGATACTAAAGGAATCGATAGACGCTTACTTACAATACGAGCAAATATCCCAATTCCAAATTCTGTATGTACATGAATTAAATCTAAATCCATCTTTTTTATATCATCTATGGCACTAATATGAATTGGTGAAGTAGCTCTATATCCATATAATTGTTTAATTTCAATCCCTGGTAATCGGTATACATTCCCCTCTTGAACAGACTTCAACAATCCTTTTCTTGTCGTCACGACAAAAACCTCATGCCCATTTTTTTCAAGTTCTTGTTGTAAGGTGCAAACCGAACTAACCACACCATTTATTTCTGGTGTATAGGTATCACTAAATAATCCTATTCTCATTTTAATCCCCCTTGTGTAACTTAATCCATAAAAAAGCTAATGCTCCTATCATCAATACTAAATAATAGGTAACAAAGCGCCAAATAAGCATTGTGCTCTTTGCATTAATCGTTCCAAATATGGTCGCAAACATTAAGACGTATGTAACTTCAGTCCCACCGCTAGCCCCTGGAATCGGTATAAATGCGTTCATCATTGAGACAAAAGATGCCAAAGCAATACAATCTATCGCAACCGTAAAATCTATTTCAATTCCAATAGCCATAAAACAAAGTAATGGAATCATATAATATACCAATAATCTTAATAAATGAAGACATACACATTCGATTACTAACTTGTATTCTCCATTAAAACATTTAATTTGTAACACCAATTGAGTTAATAAGCCTTCAAGTTTATTATATGTTTTATGAACATCTTTGACTATTCTAAGCCTAAATCCTAAATGTATGATTTTAAAGGATATCCACTGATACATCTTAGGGTACTTAACAAACAGCCATAGCGCCACTATTATTGTAACATTTACAAGGAAACCGAGCAATGCTACTAAAAAGAATTGACTATAATTATTGAAAAAATAACTAAATCTTAAGATAAATAATAAACAAACAAAAACACATAATACGCATTGATATATAATAAAATCCATCCATAGTACGCTGATGCTTTTATGATAGTCAACTTTTTGTTTTTTTAATACATAAACTTGTGCCATTTGCCCACCAGTTGAACTTGGTGTAATTCCACTAAAAAAACTGCCTACAAATCCACAAATAATGCCATTAAAATAGCTATACTTTGAATTGCTTTTTCTTATCAACTTTGTAAGGATCAACCCAGTTAACAATTGCACCAATAAACTCATAAATAAAATGAGGAGCAAATAAGAGCGATTGATATTGGTTAAAAGTTCAATCATTTGCTGATAATCATTTTTAAGAGATAGCCATAATACAAAGATTGATAAGCCAATTATTAGCGAAATATTAAACGCATAACTTTTAAATAATTTATTCATTGAACAAAACTCTGCGGTAAACGTTTTCTAATTGCTCACCAACATTCTCAAGTGACCTAGATTTAGCCACCTCATATCCTGCGGCTTTTATACTCGTAAAATCTTTGTTACATGCATCATGGATGTAATTTACAAACTCTTGATTATTATTTCCTTTTAAACAATTTATTTGATCTTTTAACCATGGAGAAAATACTGGAATATCTCTTACAAGAACTAGCTGTTTTGAAGCTAAAGCTTCTAATACAACAATTCCTTCTGTTTCTTCATAACTTGGAAAAAAGAAACAATTTGCAGCCTGATAAGCCCCTTCTATAATAGCTCCTTTAACATACCCTGGAAAAATAACATTTCTTGGATAATCACTTACTACTTCTTGAACTGATTTAGGTACTAATACGGGATTGGTATATCCAAACCAAATAAATTTATAATCAGGACATTGCTTAGCAATTTCAACAAAATCTAATATACCCTTTCTTTCAAAATATAAACCTACAGAAAGAATAACTTTATCACTAGGTTTTAAGCCAAAATAATTATAAAATGCTTTTTTCTTTTCATCATCTTCGATGAATCGATCTAAATCAATTCCATTGCTAATTGCATTTATTCTCTGCGTTAAACCATAACTTTCCAACAAGCTTTTTGAATAAGGTGTAGGCGTTATAATTTCATCACCTTGTGAATAGCAAGAAACTAATCTCTTTTTAAATATGGGGCTCATTTGATTAGACAATATAAAAGAATTCCTAAAATCTTCTTCTGTTGAATGAGCATGGTATACAACCGGTTTCCCCTCACTTTTTGCTTTATTAATGATTGAACTTGTATTCAATCCAAACGTATTAATATGTAAAATATCATAATCATCTTCAGGATCAGTGGTTGTTTCTATGCCTCTTAATTCAAGTGCTTTTAATTGATGCTTAAGTGCACGACCAATACCAGAAGTTTTAAGTAAGTTTTCACTTTCAAAGTATAATAATATTTTCATTTTCTCACCTATCATTTCTTTTCATTCAATTATTATATCATGAAATATAAAATATACTATTAATGTTTTCTAAAGAAAAAGCCCTACTAAATATAGTAGAGCATAATTTAATATTGATTAATCTTTAGACAATTTTACAAGTCTTGTGTAACGACGTTTTGCATCAGATTGTGTTTTAGCAAACATTTCATATGCTGTTTCTCCAGCAATCTTAGGTAATTGTGAGTAACGTGTTTCACTTAAGATAAAGTTGTTGAATTCATCCCATTTTGGTTCTTTAGAATCAATGGTTAATGGTTGTTCTTTACGTGGATCGAAACGATATAATGTCCAATATCCAC
>JAWXUG010000069.1:0-7837 GCA_044432885.1 Erysipelotrichaceae bacterium
CTTAGCAACACAGGTTACAGGAAAAGAAGCGGCCTTATTTGTCACTAGTGGTACACAAGGAAATCTACTAGGTGTGTGGTCTCAAACAAATAGAGGAGATGAAGTTATTTTAGGAAGAAACAGTCACATCATTACCCATGAAGTTGGCGGTCTTGCAGCAATCGCAAATTGTCTTCCACGTGTGATAGATCATCCAAATGATTTTATTTATCCTGAAGATATCGAAGCTGCTATTCGTCCTAATGATATTCATGAACCTGCTACCTCTTTACTTTGTATGGAGAATGCGTTAAGCAATGGGAAAGTTATTCCTGTTGATATTATGAAGGCTAACTTTGAGATGGCAAAAAAATATCATTTAAATGTTCATCTAGATGGTGCTAGATTATTCAATGCAGCTACTGCTTTAAATGTAAATCCTATCGCTATATGTGAGTGTGCTGATACAATAACCTTCTGTCTATCCAAAGGATTATGCGCCCCTTATGGTTCAATGCTTTGCGGGCCAAGAGAAATCATCGAAAAAGCACGACGCTATCGTAAAATGATCGGTGGTGGCGTTAGACAAGTAGGTATTTTAGCTGCTGCTGGGATTATCGCAATAGAAGAAATGACATTACGACTTCAAGAAGATCATGATAATATTCGCTATTTAGCAAATAAATTAAAAACATTACCCGATTTTGAAGTAATCGAAGATGGCATGGATATCAATATGGTCTTTGTACGTTATCATAAAGATGCTGATCATCTATTTAATTACCTTCAAGAAAACCAAGTACTAATGAATCCTGCAACTGATCAAATCTTTAGATTTGTAACCCATTATTGGATTAGCAAAGAAGATATTGATCATCTAATACAACTATTAACAAACTATAAAAATAACGCTTAGGCGTTATTTTTGCTATATTCTCCATTTTCCATTTTTATATCTAAATCCGTTTCACAACGATTATTTAATACATAGTCTACATTTTTACCATCAGAATTTTGATAAAAATAAGTAGCCTCATGTAAAGGTACACCACTTAACATTTTGCGATGAATCAAACGACTTGCTACCTCTTGAGGATTAACTGTTATAAAAATCGTATAATCTGCACACTCTCTTAACGAAGCCCATTTTTCTTGTGTTGATGCTAGATAGTTTCCCTCTAATAAAATGACTTGTTTTTCTACTCGTATTGCATCTTCAATGGGGTTATGAATTCTTCGATCATAAAAAGGGAAATCCACAGGTCCCCTTGTCAACCGCTTAATATACATTGATAACTTATCAATATCAAAGGTTCTTATAGAGCCTTTTTCACTGGTTAATTGATGTTTAATTAAATAATCATTGTAGTAATGAAAGCCATCTATGCCAATTGATTGAACTTCTTGACAATCTAATTCTGTACTTGCTAAATGCTCTAAAAAATGAACCAATGTTGATTTTCCCGCTGCAGGGGGTGCAGCAATGAAGACAATTAATCGGTCTTTTTTTTGATGTTGTAATTTGATTAAATGCTTTAAAAGTGGAATAAATAAATCATCAATACTCTTTTGTGAATAGGTCGCATTAACTTCTAATCCATTAATCATTGCCTTATAATTCATAGTGCCTCATTTCTAGTTTATTCTATACACATATTGTAGCATTTATTCTATCTTTTTCATTTAAGAAAAAAGTTACATTTATTGCTTTTGTGTTTTCATTTCATTTACATTTTGTGTATAATGATAAATATGAAAAGAGGTAGATTATGTTATTAATTAAAAACGGTACTGTCCACACAATGTGTGCTGAAACACCTGTCTGTCTTGATATTTTAGTAGAAGATGGAAAAATCAAAGAAATGGGCAAGTCATTAAGCTATGACTGTGAAACCATTGATGCTTGCGGTAATGATGTATATCCTGGGATTATTGAAGCGCATTGTCATCTAGGAATTAGTGAAAGTTCTATCCGCTGGGAAGGTGAAGATTGTAACGAACATTCTGATCCAATTACTCCTGAAGTTCGTGTTATTGATGGAATCAATATGATGGATGAAACTGTTGCGAATGCCAATGCTGCAGGTATCACCACTGTATGTTGCGCCCCTGGTAGTGCTAATGTTATGGGTGGACAAGTTAATATCTATAAAACTTATGGGATTAGTGTTGATGAAGCTACCATAAACCCTTATTATGCGATGAAATGTGCATTTGGAGAAAACCCTAAAGGATGTTATCGTGACAACAAAATCAAAACACGTATGGGAACAGCGGCTTACTTCAGAAAAACCATGTTTGCTGCTCAACAATACTTAGCACAAAAAGAAGCAGCCAAAGAAGATGCAACCAAACTTCCTAAATATGACATGCAAATGGAAGCATTAATTCCAGTCTTAAAGAAAGAAGTCCTTATCAAGGCTCATGCTCATCGTGCAGATGACATTCTTACATGTATTCGTCTTGCTCAAGAATTCGATTTAGAAATGACGCTTGATCATTGTACAGAAGGACATATCATTCCTGAATATGTAAAGGCATCAGGTTATCCTGCAATCGTTGGACCAAGCTTAACACATAAGACAAAATTTGAATTAAAAAATAAGACTTTTGAAACACCTGCAATTTTACATAAAGCTGGTGTATTATTAGCACTTACTACCGATTCTCCAGTCATTCCTCAAGAATATTTACCATTATGTGCAAGCCTTGCAGTAAAAAGTGGATTGCCTGAATTTGAAGCATTAAAAGCGATTACCATTAATGCTGCTAAAATCATCAAACAAGACCAGCGCTTAGGTACTCTTGAAGTTGGAAAAGACGCAGATATTGTCATCTGTGACAAATCCATTTTAGATGTTTCCCATGAGGTTTTATACACCATTACAGATGGTCGCATTACTTTTCAAAAATAAACACTAAGAATCACTTTCGTGATTCTTTCTTTTTTCTTCATAATTTTCCATTGATATCTTTGTTACTATTTATTAGTAAAGGAGGTATTTATGTATTGTAAAAATTGTGGGGCAGAAATAAATGATATAGCCTATGTATGTGTCCTCTGTGGGGTAAAGGTCAAGGACGAAACTACTAGCTTAAATCTAGCAAAAAACAAATTAATTGCTGCTATTTTAGCACTTGTTTTTGGTACACTAGGAATTCATCAATTTTATTTGGGTTATACGGGAAAAGGCATTGCTATGATCCTTTTAACAACACTTGGAAGTTGTTTCATTATTGGTCCTTTTATTAGTTTTGCATGGTCCATCATTGATGCTATTACTATCCTTACAGGTAGCTATCCTGATGCACAAGGAAATCCGTTGCAAGATTAATCATACTTTCTAAATTTATAAATTAAAGACGTTCAACGTCTTTTTTTATAAGGTAAATCATGCTATGATATTTTCGTTATAGGGGGTTATGATATGTTTTGTAAATATTGTGGTGCTGAACTTGATGATCAAGCATATATGTGTATTCATTGTGGAATGAAGGTAGCAACAACTTCTGCTTCTTCTCCTACATTTAAAGCTTTCAATTCACAATCTAGTGGTATTGAAAGAAAAAAATCTATTGCCTTTCTATTGGCTATATTCTTTGGCTACCTTGGGCTTCATCAATTTTATTTAGGTTATTCTAGAAGAGGACTTATCATGCTTTCCATCACTCTTTTTGGATCTTGTTTTTTGATTGGTCCGATAATCACCGCTGTTTGGTCGATTGTTGATGCTGTTATGATTATTAGTGGTACCCGTCCTGATGCACAAGGAAAACAATTAAAATAATATCATTATAAAGAGCACATTTATCTTCTTTGTTAAAAGGTTATGTCCCCATCTAATTGTGACATAACTTTTTTCGTTCATCTTTTATCTTTAATATTTTTCATGAATAGTTGTTTTACCTACCCTTTCATTTAAATTGGACTATGTATTTGACTATTAGCTCATTTTAATTGTTCCCACTCTTTTTTCATGCTATGATAGACTCATTATAGGAGGTAACTTATGTTTTGTACAAATTGCGGAGCTAAATTAATTGATGGAGCACCTATGTGTGCCCATTGTGGAACTAAGCTTGATCAATCATTTACAGCCACCCCACCAATAAATACGACATCCATTTCATCTAATGGTCAAAAAAGTAAATTAGGCGCTGCTTTTCTTGCCTTATTTTTTGGATGCCTTGGAATGCATCAATTTTATTTAGGTTATTTTTCAAAAGGGATAACCATGCTTCTTTTAACTACTGTAGGAGCCTGTTTTTTCTTTGGCCCTTTTATTTCAATTATCTGGGCATTAGTCGATGCGATTAGAATTTTAACTGGAAGTTATCTAGATGCACAAGGAAATCCTTTACAAGACTAAACTACTTACATTGCTACTTATTCAAGGGATCATCTTTCTTATAGTCTATGTACTAAAGTGGAATATCCCTTGTTTTTTTGAGCATTTCTTTTCTATACCTTGTCCTGTATGTTATCTCACTGCTTCATTTGATGCCTTATTAAAATTCAACTTTATATCTATGATTCTTATTAACCCATTTTCTGTTATAATCCTAATATTTCTTATTATTTTGAATGTAAGTATTGTTATTGACCTTGTTCTTCAAACCCACTATATAAAAAAGATGTTTGTTTATTTTTCCAAACATCCTTATTTACTAATTATTGTCATTGGTTTCTTCTGGATTCTTAATATAGGATTACATTGCTAATTTTTTTCTAGTAATTTCTTATAACTTTGATCAATGCCTATTGCTCCCAGTGGGGCACTTATCAAGATAGATAGTACAGCCATAATTAAAATAAATTGTCCAATTTCAAGGTTCATAGATAATGCAATACCCCCAATCGCTGCTTGTACTGTTGCCTTAGGAATATATGCTATCATACAAAATAATTTTTCTTTTGATGTCAACTTAGTCTTAAATAAACTAACATATACCCCTAGCAAACGAATTGATAAAGCAAACAAAATTAATACAATGTAGGTTGGCTCTATCATTGATAGAACTTGTATATTCACTTCTGTTCCCAAATAAACAAATAGAAAAATTTCAGCAAAAAACCACATCCCTTTAAATTGATCAATTAAGACTTCCCCATGCTGTGGAAGTTTTTCATTTACAATCATTGCAAGACTCATAACTGATAATAAGCTGGCGTATGGCAAGATGTTTTCAAGAGGGGTTTGTAACCCATATACCAATAATATTGCTGAAAAAACGATCAATAATCGTACTTCTTTTAAAACAACATTCTTTAGAACTTTAGATAAGATCCAACCTATGATACACCCTATTAATACACCTAATATGATAGATATTGGCAAATTAATTAATGTAGATAATTCTATTGTGTTTTTAACAGATAAACTAATAAAACTTGAAAATAATACCATGACCACTACATCATCCACTGAAGCTCCCGCCATAATCATCTGTGGTATTTTATGCTTTTCTCCATATTTTTCATCCATTAAGTAAATCATTCTTGGCACAATGATCGCTGGTGATACTGCTGCCAAAACACTTCCCAACATTAAGGCATCTAATAAACTTATTTTTAAAACTTGAGTAGCGAAGAAAACAACTCCTGCAATTTCAAATAAGGCTGGTACAAAAGTTAAACAAATCGCTGGTCTACCCATTTGTTTTAAATCAGAAAAGCGCAAAGAAAGTCCTGCCCTAGTTAATACAATTAATAGTGCCATCGTACGCATGGTACTTGATAAACTTAATGCTTGTGTAGATAACAAATTTAAAGCATAGGGACCTATCAACATCCCATAAATAATCATGCCAAACACTTTTGTTAACTTTAACTTTTCAAATATAACTTGAAAAATATATCCCCCAATTAAAATGATTCCAAAATCTAACATACTTACTTCCTCCCCATAAAAAAACTGACCACTTCTAAAAAACGTAGAAGTCATCAGCTAAAAGCAGTTTAGGATATTTCCAAGGGAGATTTCATTCCCTATTGATATTATAGACTCATTTTTAAAAAATACAAGCTTATCCTTTAATGTAGTGAAATGCATGCTGAGCAGCAATTGCACCATCATTTACAGCAGTTACTATCTGTCTTAAAGATTTCACAACGACATCCCCTGCTCCATAAATTCCAGGACATGACGTTTGCATATTCTTATCTACAATCATATAACCTTGCTCATTTAATAATGCGGCATCTAAAAAGGAAGTCGCTGGAACCGCTCCAATATATGGGAAGACCCCGCTTGTTTCAAGAACCATTTCTTGATTGGTCTCTACATCTTGCAAGCTAATACTTTGCACATATTGACCATTTCCTTGTATAGAAATTGGAATGTGTTTTTTTATGATGTTTACCTTTTTATTAGCTAGCAATTTTTCTTGAATGATTGGATCCGCTCTAAACACATCACGACGTATGACTAGATTAATTTCTTTAACAAACTGAGATAAATAGATGGTTTCTTCAAGCGCACTATTACCGCCACCCAATACAGTTACTACTTTATCTTTATAAAAAGCCCCATCACATACTGCACAATAACTTACACCTTTTCCAGCATATTCTAATTCCCCTGGAATTCCAAGTAACTTCTCTACAGTTCCGCTTGCTACAATGACAACCTTAGCGTAGTAGATTTGCTGATCACTAATAATTTCCTGATAACCTTCATGATGGATGACTTGTTGCACATCTCCATATAAGTATTCTGCTCCAAAATAGGTTGAATGCTCAAACATTTGGTAAGCTAAGTCGGCTCCATTAGTATGTTTGATCCCTGGCCAATTTTCAACTTCAAATGTTTTAACCATTTTCCCGCCAGGTGCTGATTTTTCTAACATTGCTGTTTTTAATCCTGCCCGTGTGGCGTATACAGCAGCCGTCATCCCTGCTGGCCCTGCACCAATAATGATTACATCATATTGTATGTCCATCCATGATCCTCCTTCACTATTTCTGTTACTTCATATAAATCTTCTATTACTCGATTTGGTTTTGACTCGATAAGTGAGTCTTTACGATTTTGATTAAAAATATATCCAATAGAGAAAACACCTGCATTTTTAGCAGCCTCTACATCCGTTATACTATCTCCAATATAAATAACATCATCATGAGAAGCCCCCATTTCCTGGCAAGCTTTTAAAATTCCTTCAGGATTAGGTTTTCCTTTTGAAACAAGTTCTTCTCCAATAATGACTTCAAAGTAAGAATCTAATTCAAACAAAGATAACCCATAGTTGACACCTTCTGTAGATTTTGTTGAAACAATGCCCATACGATATCCTTGATTCTTTAAAGACTGTAATGTTTCTTTTACATGATTCATCATAAATACATGGGTTTTATGTAATTCGTAATTTAATTCTCGATACTCTTGAATTAATGCATCTGCATCTTTGCCTGGGAAATAAATTGGGAACATCGTCTTTAAAGCTGGTCCTAGTACTTCTAATTTCTTTTCTTCATCAAATGAACTTTCATCACTGTACTTAACGAATAATTGTCGATAAGTTTCAATAATGGCAGGTTCAGTATCTAAGATAGTGCCATCTAAATCCCATAAAATTATCGGCTTGTTTGGTTTAAATATTTTTCTAAATCCGCCTAATAGACCAAAAATTCCAAGCCCAATTAATGCAAGAGAGGTTAATTGAGCCATTCGAATAGACCCAAACATAAGACTATCAGTACGCAATCCTTCGACAAAGAATCGCACAGTGCTATATCCAATACAATACAAATAAACCATGTCCCCTCTTTTAAGTTGTACTACTTTTTTGATAACTAACATGATGAGTAGATACATAATGATGTTGCCCATACTTTCAAACAAGAAGGTAGGCATAC
>JAWXUG010000070.1:0-2094 GCA_044432885.1 Erysipelotrichaceae bacterium
CTGAATTGGTCGATTCCACCAATGAAACCTACAACACCAACCAGTAATACTTGAATAATACTGAACATTTTAAATCCCCTTTCTTATTTAAATAATTTTTCTACGTCTTCAGCAGCGTCTCTTGGAACCTTACGGATTTCAAGTTCAACTCCTAACTCACGTAAACGTTTAAAAGCAGCAACATCATCGTCATTGACACAAACCACACCAGCAACTTGACGTTTGCCTTCAGCCATGTGCATATTCCCAATATTTAATTTTTTTATTGGAACTCCACCTTCAACTAGAGTTAGCACATCTTGAGGTGTTTCACAAACGATAAAAATCTTTTGTGCGTCAGAAGCTTTATGGATAGTGTCAATTGTTTTCTGTAATGACCAATAGCGTGTTGAAGCATACGCTGGAGCAGCCATGTCCATCAAACCTTGACGAAGTGTGTTTGTAGCAACATCCTCATTAGCAACTAAGATTAAGTTAGCACCGATTGAACTACACCATTGTGTAGCAACTTGTCCGTGAATTAGACGATTGTCAATTCTTGTTAAAACGATATTTGGCATAACACCCTTCCTCTCCAATAAGCGTTGATACCGCTTACTTCTGTCATAATATTAACAAAATCATAATCTTTTGTATTTGAATTTTTCACTAACAATCTTGTACTTTTAAATAAGAAAATTTATAATAGCACATAATATGTTAAACAAAATGACAAAAACGTCAATTATATGATGAATTATGTCATTATATGAAAATTTATGTTAAAATAAGATAACATTTCTACAGAAAGGATTTACCATGTTTAACAAAACTACAGGTCCAAATTTTGCACATTATGGTAGCATCATTAAAAATGCCTCAAACATTCCACAGTGCTATTCATCTATAGTAACATCTACAATTAGTGATCGTGTAATTAATTATCTATACTATTCTACTGATGAAATTATAGTATATGCTTCAAATGGTTCTGGAATGCTCATTGTAAATGATAATTTAGATAATGAAGTTAAAGAATTCGCTATGCATCGTGTATGTAAATTGAGATCAGGCATTTTTTTCAATATTATTCCTATGACAAAAAATTGTGATGTGACAATATGCTATAAAAAAAATACAATTTTAAAAAAATTTACATTAAATACAGAAATTCGAGCATCCCATATTATTAGTTCTTTTAAAATTGATGAAATATATAGTTATTATTATAATGTTAAAGGCCCAGGATATATTTTTGAAGGTGAACAACATAATTCATTTGAACTTGTATATGTAGACAATGGTTCCTTACTCAATGGAGTTAATGATGAAATATTCCAATTAAATGAATATGAAATCATGATTATCGGTCCTAATCAATTTCATCATCAAAAAGTTATTGATAAACCTACATCCTATTTAACGATATTATTCAATATGGAAATTTCTGATTACAACAACTTACTAAATAGAAAGTTTAAAATTGATCGTTCTACTCTTGATATTATTAATCGATTTGTAGCTGTGTCTGAAACAAAGGATCAGTATTCCAAAGATTTAATGATATCCTATCTAAAAATACTCATTATAGACTTATTTCGACAAGACAATGAATCTGAAGTCGTTAAACCTACTTCACCAATAAATCAAAAATTTGAAAATGAAATGCTTAATGAAATTTTGTATTATATTAACGAAAATATTTATGAAGCATTATACTTAGAAGATATTTGTGAACATTTTTCACTAAGTAGAAGTAGTTTGCAAAATTTATTTAAAGATAACTTAAATATTGCTCCTAAGCAATATATCAATAAAATCAAATTGCAAAAAAGTAAAATGCTTATCAAAGAGTCAAAATATACTATATCAATGATTGCTTCGATGTTGGGATTTAACTCCGTTCACTATTTTAGTAGAAAATTTTCTCAATATTATAAAATTCCGCCAAGTGATTTTGCAAAATCTATTTATAAAGAAAAATTGGAAGATTATGAAGATACTACAATAAAGGATAATCAATAAAGTGATAAGTGTGAAAAAAAGTAATAAAAATAAACATAGTAAAAAGAGCTTAAAAGCTAATTAAATAATAAGTGTTATGGAGAAATCGCT
>JAWXUG010000070.1:2104-7783 GCA_044432885.1 Erysipelotrichaceae bacterium
CGCTAATTGAGAAATTGAATAGACTAAGCTATTTAAATAATCAATGGCAATTTGTTCATTGATTTTAAAAGAAGTTTTTGGTTTTGGATGTAATACTTCATCAAAGTCACAAGGATTGAACTTCTCGCCAGACTCAAGCATTTTATAAATGGCAGAAAGAATCATTCGCGCAATGGCGATAAGCGCTTTTTTATGACCTCTACGCTTTTTGATTCTATTGTACTTTATTGCGAAATATGGCATCTTTTTAGACTTAATCGCAGATAAAGCACATTGAACTAAAATAGGTTTTAAATAAGCGCCTGCTCTTGATATTCTAACAGATTTCTTCTTGCCAGCAAATTCATTATTGGTAGGAGTTAACCCAGCCCAACAACATAGTTGTTTACTAGATTCAAATTGACTCATATCAAGACCTATTTCAGATATGATTGTCATTGCACCAATAGTAGAAATACCCGGGATATCGCACAGCATATAAAATTTATCTGCATGTGGAAGCAATCTATTGAAGATTTCCTCTTCTATAGATTGAATATGATGATCCAATTCTTCCATGTGATTCAAAGCAGTATTCATTTTCATCTTTTGATCAAGAGAAATAGATGAATTTTGAATAGATTTAATAACTGCATCAGATTTCTTTTTTGAAGACTTTCTTAATGAAGATTTGATGGCATCCTCATCAATCGTATCTGAATTAAGAACGTGAGTCATGATATCTTTAGCAGATTTTCCTAAAGGGTCACTCAAAATCGAAGCAAGACCGATATTTGATACAGTTAAGCAATTTTGGTATCTATTCTTTTCGTAAAGAACGGATATAAACAAGCTTCATTCTATATCTAGATAATTCGCGTAATTCTCGAATAAATCTAGGAGGAATGAAAGAGAACTTAACTAAGCCATGCTTAAATAAGTCGGCAATCCATTTAGAATCCTTTTTATCGGTTTTCTTACCAGGGATAGCGCGCACATATTTAGGGTGAACAAGGTGAACGTTGCAGGAATCTTCAAAAATATTGAAGATAGGAATCCAATATTTGCCAGTAGATTCCATAGCAACTTCACGGCAGTTATGTTCTAACAACCAGTCACGCAAACTAAATAGGTCATAGTTTTGTGTGCAGAATTGGCGTTGTCGGTAGTTATAATATTAGCAGTGTCAGTGGAAGCGATAGTAGCGACAACAATGTCTTTGTGGACATCCAAACCACAACAAATTTGATGAACAACTTTCATAAAAAAACTCCTTTTTAAAAAGAAAGAAGTGACATTGACTGTTATCCAGCTAGAAATCTTATTGATTATACAATCATAAGTGTACAGGCTCTTAGTCCTAATTGTTTGTGCTTGAAAGGATAACGGCTACAATAATTATACAGGATATTGAGAGTCAATTACCTACTCACCTTAACGTGCTCTGTAGTATATCACTTCTCAATATCATTATAGCATCACATTGAAAGCTTAGATGAGGCTAAATTAAACTTTCATGCGGTGTTTGTGAGCGCCAAGGGCGCTAATGGAGGAAATTATGAAAACATTGGCGTATTCTACGATATATGCTAATGTTTTTTAATATAAATGTTTTAGCACAAAAAAAGCCTACCTAAGTAGACTTAATCAATTTGAATTATGCTTTCGTTTCATTTTCTAATTTTTTTAATACTTCTTCATATTCCTTCATTTCTCTATCATTGGCAAATATAAAGTGTCCTGGACGAATTTCTTGTAGTACAGGTTTTTCACCAGATAAATCACGTGAAGATGAATCATATACAATTACTTTTTTTGCCTTTTCAATTTTAGGATCTGGCATAGGTACAGCTTGTAATAAAGATAAAGTATATGGATGCAATGGTTGACTAAATAATACATCAGTTGGTGCTATCTCAACAATTCTACCTTTATGAATAACTCCTATACGATCTGAGAAATAACGAACAACGCTTAAATCATGAGCAATAAATAAGTAAGTTAATCCATTTTTATGTTTAAAATCATTCATCAAATTCAAAACTTGAGCACGAATAGATACATCAAGTGCTGAAATAGGTTCATCTGCAATAATAAAATCAGGTTCCATTACCATAGCACGAGCAATTCCTATACGTTGTCTTTGACCACCCGAAAATTCATGTGGGTAACGTGATTTATGTTCTGGTAATAAACCAACAGACCTTAACGCTTCATCTACTTTGCGTTCTCTATCTTCTTCATCTTTATATAGTTTAAAATTATTTAATCCTTCTGATACACAGTAATCTACATTTGCTCTTTCATTAAGTGAAGCAGCTGGATCTTGGAAAATCATTTGCATTGAGCGTACCATTTCACGGCGCTCTTGTTTACTCATCTTTCCATTAATTTTTTTACCTTTGTAGATAATATCTCCTGCAGACGTTTCATTCAGACGGATAATAGCACGACCAATCGTTGTTTTACCTGACCCAGACTCCCCTACTAAAGAGAAAGTTTCACCTTTGAAAATTTCTAAATTAACATCTTTAACAGCTCTAAATCTTTTTTTGCCATTGTAAAATGTAACTTCCAAATGCTTAAGTTCAAGAAGTACTTCTTTATTATCTTTCACTATATACCCCTCCTTTAGAAGTTAATGCCAAAATTTTATTATGTAAATCACGTATCCCTTCCGGTGGTAACACTTTTGGAGCACGTTCATCTAATAACCATGTTTTAGCATAATGTGTGTCACTAACTTTAAACATAGGTGGTTCTTCTTAAAATCAATTTCTAATGCATAGTCACTTCTTTGAGCGAATGCATCTCCTTTTATTTCTTGGAATAAACTTGGCGGTGTTCCTTTTATTGCAAATAAAGAAGCTCCTTTGTCACCTAGTTGTGGAAGCGATGACAAGAGTCCCCATGTATATGGATGTCGTGGATCATAGAAAATTTCTTCAACATTACCATGTTCAATGATTTGACCAGCATACATAACTGCAACTATGTCCGCAACATTAGCAACTACACCTAAATCATGTGTAATATAAATGGTAGTAAATCCATATTCTTTTGATAAATCTTTAATTAATTTAATAATTTGTGCTTGAATAGTAACATCTAAGGCAGTTGTTGGTTCATCACAAATTAATATTTTAGGCTGACAAGCTAACGCAATAGCTATAACAATTCTTTGTCGCATACCACCTGAATACATGAAAGGATAATCATCATATCTTTCTTCTGCAGACTGTATACCAACTTTACTCATCAAGTCAATTGCAATTTCTTTTGCTTCTGCTTTTGATTTCCCTTGATGTTTAATAATTACTTCTGAAATTTGATATCCGATTGTTCTTACAGGATTTAAAGAAGTCATTGGATCTTGAAATACAGTGGCTATTTTTTTACCGCGAATTTTTTGCCAGTCAACATCTTTTGTTATTTGAGTTAAATCTTGTCCTTCAAAAAGGATACTTCCTTGGCTAACTTCTCCATTTACTTCAAGCATACCAGTAAACGTTTTTGTAAACACGGATTTCCCTGATCCAGATTCTCCAACAATCGCAACTACTTTCCCCTCTTCGAAATCAAGTGAAATATTACGGATTGCAGTTAAGACACGATCACGAACTTTAAATTTTACTTCTAAATCTTTAACAGATAATACAATATTTTTTTCTTTCATCATCGTCTCCTTTCTAAATCATATGAGTTCTTGGATCGCTCGCATCAGCTAATGCTTGACCAACGATATATAATGATACTGAAATTAAAGCAGTTATAAATAAAGGAATCCCGAATAAATAGAATGCCGATTGCATATATTGTGCATGGTTTTGTACAATACGTCCTAATGAAGTTACTTCTTGAGTTAATCCGACACCAATATAAGTTAGGAAAACTTCATATGATATAAAGTTAGGCACACTACGTGACACACTTGTCATGATAACTGATATCAAGAATGGTAAAATGTTATGCATAATAATTTTTGGCGTTGATGTACCTAAACATCTAGATGCCATATTATATTCTCTATCACGAATAATCATTACTTGTACACGAATCATATAGGCAGTAGAAATCCATGAAGTACATGATAATGCGAAAATTAATTGCCATACCCCTGACCCTAGTGCGAAAGATAAAATCATTACGATTAATGTATAAGGAACATTTGAAATAACATTATATACTTCAATCATAATGCTATCCACTTTCTTTGAATATCCCCAAAACATTCCAACAATTACACCTAGTAATGTTGTAATGATAGTTGAAGTAAAGGCAATAAATAAACTTGTTTGAGTACCAGCCCAAACCATATCAAACATTTCACGACCAACATCATCAGTGCCGAACCAATGATCCCATGATGGTCTTAAATAATGCATAGATGAGTTATTAATATATTGTTGGTTAAGATTATCGTACTGTGAAATCATAGGATGTACAATAGACATAATGATAACAGCAGACATGATAACCAACATTAATATTGCCATCTTAGAAGCAAAAAAGCTTTTAAATACACTTTTCCAATAAGAATATTTAGGAGAAGAAATATGTTCAGAAGCACTGTCATCTAATTTGACAAATTTAAATTTATTTTCTGTCATTATTTTTTTCCTCCTTTTTCAGCTAATTGTATACGAGGATCTACTTTAATCATCAGTAAATCACCTAAGAAAACAGAAATAATAGCTAAAGCAGTGAATATAAAGGTAAGTGTAATAACCATATTATTATTTACAGCACTAATAGAATCTGGCAACATTTTACCCATCCCAGGAATTGCAAAGACCGTTTCAGTAATTACTGAACCAGAAATCGCTAAAATAATTGCAGCAGGAATTCCATTGACTATAGGGATAATCGCATTTTTTAAAATATGATTGTTAAAAATTTCTTTTTGAGATAATCCTTTAGCTTTTGCGAATTTCACATAATCAGCATTTGATTGGTCAATCATAAAACGACGCAACCACATCATCGTACTTGCAGTAGATAATAATGCCAATATAAGAATAGGTAGTACGTATGAACGATAATCACCAAATCCATATTGTGGGAATTTATCCGGGAATCCAAAAGTGAATCCAACTTTCTTTACAATGAAAATGAAAGCTAAAGATGGAACTGCAATTAAGAAATTTATATATGCAATACCAATTTTATCTAACCATTGACCTTTTTTACGAGCCATAGCTATCGCAAATGGAATCGCAATTAAGTATGACAATATAATTGATGATATACCAAAAATATAAGAAGTATTAATCATTGAAGGCGAACTATAACTTAGTGTACAGTTAGCATAATTATCATCAAATTTATTTTGATCTAAATGATCTAATGTCGTTTTGTATGTACAAGAGGTTTGAATAATTGGACTATCTTGTACTACCCCTGTTGGGAATGTTTGCTCTGTATATACTAAGTTACCTTGTCCTGTATTAATGACATCTATTGTTTCTATCCCTTGATATGTAGGAAAAGAAAGACCGAAATCTAGACTTATTACATTTTGATGTATAAATGGAAAGTTTGAATCCACATACACTTGATACTTATAGTTACACCCACTACATAATAAAGCAGGCGCTCCGGTTGGAGTGGTACCAAAAGAGTATCCACGTTCTAAATCTGGATTATTCGCGTCTTGAATCACATACGGATTGTCAACAACTAATAAGTCAATGTAGAAAT
>JAWXUG010000071.1:0-7769 GCA_044432885.1 Erysipelotrichaceae bacterium
TAGTATATAATAACGTAGTAAGGGGAATAAAACAATGGACAATGTAGTAAATGCTGAAAAATATCGCAAAAGAGGTTGTAATTGCTCGCAAACAATATTGTGTACTTATTATCAATCTTGTCATTTAGATGAGGATACAGCTTTTAAAATAGCAGAGGGATTAGGGGCTGGAGCTGGTGTAAAAAGCTTGTGCGGAGCTGCAAGTGCGATGGCAATGGTAATTGGATGTTTAAATAGTGATGGCATAGCTAATAAAGGTACTAGCAAAGCTACATCATATAAGAGTGTCAGTATTTATATGGATGCTTTTAAGGAGAAATTTGGAAGTTTAATCTGTAGCGAGCTAAAGGCTAATAAAATCCCTTGTGATGAGCTTATTTATGAATGTGTAAAATATATTGAAAACTATATGGAACAGAGCACAGAATAAAGAATCTTTGATTGACTTGTATAGGGACTTATGGTAATATACTCATGTTGTAGGCACTTTTATGTTGCTCGCAACCGCTCAAACTAGGATTAAGTGTGATAATTCACCTCCTATATTGGCGAGTCTCAAGTAAAAATAGAAGGAGGTGCAATTATGTACGCAGTAATCGAAACTGGTGGAAAACAACTTCATGTTGAAGAAGGACAATCAATTTTTGTTGAAAAATTAGATGTAGAAGAAGGAGCTACTGTTGAATTTGACAAAGTAGTTTTAGTTTCAACTAAAACAGTAAAAGTTGGTACACCATATGTTGCAGGTGCAAAAGTTGTTTGTAAAGTTGAAAAACATGGTAAAGACAAGAAAATTATTATTTTCAAGTACAAATCGAAAAAAGGTTCAACTAGAAGAAAACAAGGTCATCGTCAACCATATACAAAACTGACTGTTGAAAGTATCAACACTAAATAAGATGATACATATCAACATTCATCAATTAGAAAATAGTATTACAAAGATTCAAGTGAAAGGACATGCTAATTATGCTCAACATGGAGAAGATTTAGTATGTGCTGGAGTATCCTCAATCATGATAGGTTTGTTGAATGCTCTTGATGAATATAAAAAAGATGTAGACATGAGTGTAAACGAAGGTTTTATTGAAATATTAGTAAATGATATCAAAGATAAAGACTTGCAGTTAATGCTTCAAGTTGCATTGATTCAATTAAAAACAATGGAAGAAAGTTATTCTAACTATATTGGAATAGAAAAGGAGGTATAAACCATGAAATTTTTATTAGATATACAATTATTTGCATCTAAAAAGGGTGTAGGTTCTACTAAAAATGGTCGTGATTCTCATTCAAAACGTTTAGGTTCTAAAAAGTCTGATGGAGAATACGCAACTGCTGGTTCAATTTTATACCGTCAACGTGGTACGAAGATTCATCCGGGAACTAATGTTGGACGTGGTGGAGATGACACATTATTTGCTAAGTGTCATGGAATTGTAAAATTCGAACGTTTAGGAAAAGATAAGAAACAAGTTTCTGTTTATCCTATAGCATAATCATTCCCCATTTATTGGGGAATTTTTTTAGCATTTTAAAGATAAGAAAAGAGGTGAATAAATGTTTATAGATCGCGTAAAAATAAAACTTAAAGCAGGTGATGGTGGTAATGGTATTGTTGCCTTTAGACGTGAAAAATATGTGCCACTAGGAGGACCTGCTGGTGGTGATGGCGGTAAAGGTGGTTCAATTATATTTGAAGTTGATACCAATAAATCGACATTACTTGACTTAAGATACAACAGATTACTTAAGGCTGAAGATGGTGGTTTAGGTAAAATAAAAAAAATGCACGGAAAAGATGGGGATGATGTGATTGTTAAAGTTCCTGCCGGAAGTGTTGTTAAAAATATTGAAAATGATGCTATTATTGCAGACTTAACTAAGGTAGGACAGCGTGTTGTGATTGCAGCAGGTGGAAAAGGTGGTCGTGGAAACTGGCATTTTGCTACTGGACGTAATAGCGCCCCTGAATATTGTGAACAGGGAGAACCAGGAGATCAATTAGAAATTTCTGTAGAATTAAAACTATTGGCTGATGTTGGACTTGTTGGGTTTCCATCAGTAGGTAAATCTACATTATTATCTGTTGTTTCAAAAGCTAAACCTGAAATTGCCGATTATCATTTTACTACTATTACACCGAATTTAGGAATGGTAAAAGTAAGTGATGGTCGCTCTTTTGTTATGGCAGATTTGCCAGGCTTAATTGAAGGGGCATCTCAAGGTAAAGGGTTAGGACATCAATTTTTAAGACATATCGAGCGTTGTCGTGTCATTTTACATGTTGTAGATATGGGGGCAAATGATGGAAGAGATCCAATTGATGATTATCAAATCATTCGTGATGAACTTGCACAATATCAAATGCGACTTACTGAAAGACCAGAAGTGGTGATTGCGAATAAGATGGATTTAGAGCGTGCACAAGATAATTTAGCACGTTTTAAAGAAAATTTTCCTAATGTCACAATCTATGAAACGGTAACGATTATTAATGAAGGATTAGACCCCGTATTATATAAAGTTGCTGATTTACTAGCAACAACTCCAGAATTCCCATTATATGATGAGGAAACAGAACAATTAGGTGTTTTATACAAATATGAAGATCCAAAAGATTCGTTTACTGTTGTGAATGAAGGAAATGGTAAATGGCGTATTGAAGGGATTAGAATTGAAAAATTATTCTTACAAACTGATCTTAAAAATGACGAAAGCACATTACGTTTTGCTACTCAATTGCGTAAACTTGGCGTTGATGAAGTTTTACGTAATAAGGGATGTCAAAATGGTGATATTGTTTATATTAAAAATTACGGATTTGAATTCGTCGATGAAGAATAGTGGGGATACCTACTATTTTTTATTTCTAGTTAATTTAATCTATGATAAAATAAAGAGGGTGATAAAATGATAGCATTTATTAAAGGTACGGTTTTTGCGTATAAAATGGATTATGTAATATTAGAAAACAATGGAATAGGATATCGTATTTATTTTAATCACCCTGAAGCCTTAGTATTAAATCAGGAAATGACTATTTATACCTATCAACACGTAAGAGAAGATGAAATTAGTTTATTTGGATTTTTAGATTTGGTCGAACATGATGTTTTTCTAAAATTAATTTCTGTTAAAGGTTTGGGGCCAAAAACTGCTTTAAATATTTTGGGATTTACTACAGCAGATCGTATTATCCAAGCTGTTGAAACCAATGATATTGCCTTTATTAAAAAGTTTCCTGGTGTAGGCAATAAAACGGCTTCACAAATTATTCTTGATTTAAAAGGAAAACTAGTTGAACAAGACAATAATAAGAATGAAACAAATAGTGATATTAAAGATGCAATGGAAGCTTTAAAAGCCTTAGGATACAAAGCAGCTGAAATTAGCTTTTTAAATAAGGTATTTGAGGAGCAGACTTTAACAAGTGATGAATATATTAAACTTGGCTTAAAATTATTAATGGGCAAGAAAAGAGGGTAGATTTTGGATAGATTACTGCAAGCGACAAAAGATGGACAAGATGACGAATTAGCACTTCGCCCTTCAACCATCGATGAATATGTTGGACAGCATGAATTAAAAGACAATTTAAAAGTGTTTATTCAAGCTGCATTACATCGTGAAGAAACACTGGATCATGTATTGTTGTATGGACCTCCTGGTTTAGGGAAGACAACGCTAGCTTATATACTATCTCATGAAATGAATGGTAATATAAAAACTACTAGTGGGCCGAGTATTGAAAGAAGCGGTGATTTGGCCGCTATTTTATCTACGCTTGAAGCAGGGGATGTCTTATTTATTGACGAAATCCATCGTTTGCCTAAAATTGTTGAAGAAGTATTATATCCTGCCATGGAAGATTTTTGTATAGATATTGTTGTTGGTAAGGAAGCATCAGTTCGATCGATTCGTCTTGATTTACCACCATTTACTTTGGTAGGAGCAACCACTCGTGCTGGAGATTTATCAGCACCTTTGCGAGATCGATTTGGTATAGTTTCTAAACTTCAATATTACTCCAATGATGAACTTGCTAAAATTATCAAACGTACTTCAAAAGTGCTGAATGTAGGATGTGATGAAGAAGCAGTGATTGAACTTGCTAAACGCTCACGAGGTACGCCACGTATTGCAAACCGTTTACTGCGCAGAGTACGTGATTTTGCTCAAGTATTTAATAATGGGCATATTACACTTGAAATAGCGCAGGATGCATTGAATCGTTTAAAAGTAGATAGCCTTGGTCTAGATGATGTAGATATACGTTATTTAAGAGGAATCATTGAACGTTTTAAAGGTGGCCCTGTAGGACTTGAAGCACTTGCTAGTGCAATTAGTGAGGAACCAATGACTTTAGAAGATGTATACGAACCATACCTTATTCAGTTAGGTTTTATAAATCGTACACCACGCGGTAGAATGGCTACTGCTAAAGCTTATGAACATTTAAAAATGAATAACGAACAATCTTTATTTTAAGCTGTATTATGCAGCTTTTTTTATATAGTTTTGCGCTTAATATGATAAGTTTAATAAAAAAAAGCAGAGGTCATCTGCCCTTTACACTACTGTAATGAGATGTTTGTCACATACCCATCGTCTTGCACATCAAATATGACGATATCCTCAACCTTAATGAATGGTAGGATATCAGATGCTGTAATAGGTGCTTTATAAATTTCTCTTTGATCATTGATTACAAAGAAATAATAAGAATTACCGTCTATCACAACACTATATATTTCACTAATTGTCCCACTTGTTTCTGTTGTTTCCAAAATGATATCTTTACCCATCATTTCACGATAAGCGTTAATGGCTTCTTGTATTCCTAAGCTAGAATCTGTAACTTTGACTTGTTGATAATCATTAACGTCAACCAAAGCATATGCTTTTACAAGCCCTGCATTATCTTTTAAAGATAACAAATATGTTGGGTTTCCATCAACATTTGTCAACAACGGAAAGGTTGGTTCATAATTTTTTTCTTGTACAGCTCCACTTGCACTATTCATTGCACTATACTCCTCGGCACCAGGAGCACTATAATAGGTAGCTTCCTTGGTACGAAGATTAACAAGTACAAATCCAATATTACTTTCATCTTGGGTAGCAGATGTAAGCCCTGTATAAAGTGAAACATCACTACCGGTTGTTAGGTATGTATAACCATCTGTTGTGATTTTAACATCTTTTTGCCCTAACACACTATTTAAGAAACCTGATTGATAAGTTCCCCAGTCATCAATTTGACTAATGATTAAATTTGCAGGATATACATTGTCAACCCATGAAGGAGCGTTGGCAACACTATAATAATTGTTTTCACCAGTTACAGCATTGGTCACGATTACACCTTCAACCTCCGCCAACATGCCTATACCCTGGTATGCAATGGTTGGTGTTATCCAATATGGATTTCCATCATCATCTATCTCAAAAATCGAGGTAGAAAGTTCTTTAGTTGGATAATTTAATCTTAAATGTAATTCTAAATTATTGATAATGATAGCACTTGGACTATATTTAATGCCTTCATCTATGCGATTAAAGGTAGCTTTACCAGTTGTTGAGTCAACCACGATATAACCTGGAATCCCATCCTCTTTATTAATAAACCATTTAAAAGCATCTGCATAATCAAGTGGGGTAACCCTTACTAGACGGTCTTCATAATTTATTTGATTATAGTCATCACTTACGCTAAACTGACTAATTAATTCAGGGATTTCTCCCATAACTCTATCACCAATACTTTGTGTTGAACTTTTATCTAATAAAGGTAAACTATCAACATTTACTTCTTCAATGTCTGTTGAAAAATCACCAGTATTGATATTAATTCGTTGGCTGTAGCGCTCTGATTGCAAGATAGGGCTGAAAAATACACTATTAATAAATAATATACCAATAATTCCTGCAGCAATTGCGATTGCAAGGTTGCCAGGTCTTTTTAAATCATCTTGCACAACTTGTATCGGCATATTGGACGATACTAAATAAAGTCCACCAATACTCGCAAGACACATAAATAAGTAGACGTAAAATGAAACACTTTGAAGATTAATAGGGGGTAACATTACAAAATAAAGTACAATCATAACAAGAACACTTATAAATACAAGTGTTCTAGTATTTCTTTTTATATTCATCGTTATACTCCTTTTCGACTATATCAAGTGTATTATACTACATATAGAGAGAAGTTGTTATCTTTAAATTTTTCTAAGACTTTATGGGTTTGAATTAATACTAAACTTGTGATAGCATGATAAACAGATAGTGTAGAAAGAGGACTTAATATGAAGTTAAGACAATCAATTGTATATTTGTTTTTTGTAATGATCATCTTCTTGACTTTATTTTATATAGAATATTTGGTGATTGGTTATTTCTTAGATTATTTCTTTAATAATTATATGCTAGAAGGTTTTATTTTTTTATTTTTAAATCTTATTATCAATCCAATCCTCACTAATAAGTTGATTCATAAGATGAGCTTTTTGCAAAAAAAGTGGTAATGATTTAATTTTTATGGTTTCAAATTGACATTTATTGATTATTTAGATAAACTTAATTTGCAATGAAAAAGAAGTAGTAACATGGCACTTATGCAAAGAGAAACAACGGTTGGTGAAAGTTGTGATAGGGTAGTGTGAACTTAGCTTTGGAGCATGAGAAATCCGTCTTGTCTTGCGTTAAAAGACAAAAGGGCACTTGATTGATTTGAAGTGAACTAAGGTGGTACCGCGTATATTTACGTCCTTAGCAGGACGTTTTTTATTTGTATAGGGAGAATAATTATGTACAATCATGTAGAAATTGAAAAAAAATGGCAAAAGTATTGGCAAGAAAACGAAGTATTTAAAACAGATGTTTGGGATTTTTCTAAACCTAAGTTTTATGCTTTAGATATGTTTCCATATCCATCAGGACATGGTTTACACGTAGGACATCCTGAAGGGTATACTGCAAGTGATATTGTTAGCCGTATGAAACGTATGCAAGGATATAATGTATTACATCCGATGGGATTTGATTCATTTGGTTTACCAGCTGAACAATATGCTATTCAAACAGGGAATCATCCAGAAGGATTTACTTTAGAAAATATTAAAACCTTTACAAGACAGTTACAAAGTCTTGGTTTTAGTTTTGATTGGAGTAAAGAAGTTTCTACATGCGATCCAAGTTTTTATAAGTGGACACAATGGATTTTTAATCAATTATATGAAGCAGGATTAGCTAAATATGTGGATCATCCTGTAAATTGGTGTGGAGAATTAGGGACTGTTTTAGCGAATGATGAAATCGTCAATGGTAAGAGTGAACGTGGGGGATATCCAGTTGTTCGAAAAATGATGAAACAATGGGTGATTGATATTGTTGCCTATGCTGATCGTTTACTTGAAGGATTAGATGAAATTGATTGGCCAGAGTCAACAAAAGAAATTCAGCGTAACTGGATTGGAAAGTCCAAAGGTGCTCATATTCGCTTTGATATCAATGGGTTTGAAGGTAGTTTTACTGTGTTTACTACCCGTGCTGATACGTTATTTGGAGCTACTTATTGTGTTTTAGCGCCAGAACATACGTTGGTTGATAAAATTACTACACAAGATGCAAAAGAAGCTGTAGAAGCCTATAAATTAATGTGTGCTAGCAAATCAGATCTTGAAAGAACAGAATTAAATAAAGAAAAATCCGGGGTTTTTACAGGTGCTTATGCCATTAATCCTGTAAATCAAAAGAAAGTT
>JAWXUG010000072.1:0-7752 GCA_044432885.1 Erysipelotrichaceae bacterium
CATATCCACAACTTTGCATTACAGCAGTAGTTGTTCCAGGAACTGTAATGGGACAAACTGGTTCAGATGGAGAACGATTTATTTCTAATAAAAGAATAGAAGGCACTATTGCTGAAATGTTGGAAGAAGCAGTTGCTTTTGTAAAAAGAAATATGAGAGAAAAAACAATTATTGATGATGATGGTAAGCGTAAAGATAAACCCGAATATCCAATTAAAGCAGTTAGGGAAGCAGTATTGAATGCTTTGATGCATAGAGATTATAGTATTCATACTGAAGGAGCTCCTGTGAGAATTGTGATGTATAGTGATAGGCTTGAAATTACAAATGAGGGTGGTCTTTATGGTAGAATTACAGTTGATGGATTAGGTAAGGTTCATGCTGACACAAGAAATCAAACACTAACACATATATTAGAAGTTCAAAAAATAGCAGAAAATAGATATTCAGGTATACCCACCATTCGTTATGAAATGAAAAGAATGGGTTTGTGTGAGCCAGAGTTTACCAATAGACGAGGTGCGTTTACAGTAACTTTAAAAAATAGTGTATTAAATGAAAATGAACAAAATGATTGTACCACAGAAAAAAAGAGTACAACAGACAGTCTGATTGACTTTTGCAAAACACCTAGAACTAGAGCAGAACTTGCAGATTTTATAGATAAAACACAGTATTATGCAATGAGTAAAATTGTTATGCCATTGGTGGAAAGTGGTGAGCTGAAAATGACATTGCCAGATAAACCGAAAAGTAAAGAACAGAAGTATTATAGCTAAGGAAGTTTTGACTTAGATATATAAGAATGGTTAGATAAGTCAGATGAAAAGTTGAATGAGTGATAGTTGATACAATTTGCAAGCATTATATAAAATAGACGAAATTAATAATTTAGTTGATAGTTATGTTGATTATAATTGACTCTTTAACTTTTTAAATAATGATTAGTATGCCATATTTTGTTAATTGTAGAATAAGCTCAATTTTGATTGAAAGTTCCGTTTTTGAGTAAAGTCTCAAAGAATGGGACTTTTTTCTATTTAAGTATTTAAAAATATTGAAAATATATTATAATTTAGTTAGAAAACTAATGAAAAAAGGCGCAATAAAAATAAACTTTAATTGAAAATTTTTCTTATTTTCATCCAAAGTTCCGTTTTTTATGATTGTTCAAACAGGCCTGTTAGTTTTTAATACTTAGATTCGTTTGAGTGTAACTTTAGATGCTGGTAGCATCTTTAGTTTATTTAGCTCAAACGTTTTTTATGTAATCCTAAAGCTTCAAACACTTGATAAGGAGACTTATAATTTAGTGACTTTCTAGGATAGTTATTGACGTTGTTAGAAATATAATTCATTTGGGAATGTGAGTATGAACTTATATCTATACCTTTAGGAATACATTCTCTAAAGTGTTCATGGTTCTTTTCACAAGCACCTTATTGATCACTTCTTCTAGGTTCACAATAAAATATGTTAGATAATATCTCTCCTGTTTCACAATTTGTAATAATTGATATCGGGTCTCTAAATTCTTTCCCATTATCTGTTAAGAAGCATTCAAATACTTCTTTATTCCATCAAATACACGTATCACTTCGCTGTTACAAGTGGAGTTTATTTTAAAGTATAATTGAAAATTACTTTTCACATGATGTAAGGTTAACACAGATGCTCCACCTTTAATTCCTTCTACAGTATCCATTTGCCACACGTTTGCATTAGGATGAGTAGTAAGGTACTCTATGTACTTATTGAATGATCTGCCTTCTAAATAACTGTAATTTAACGGTTTTTCTCTTGTTTTCTTAATGTTTTTCCTAGGTTTATATCGAACTTGTCTTTTTAAATCGATGTTTTTAACAGATAGAACGCCTTGATCAATAAATCTATAGACGGTACTAGCAGAGATGTTAAGTTGATTTGTCGCAATAATAACTTCAATAGAAATATTTCTATCAACACCATCTTTAATAATGGAATCTAACTCTTTTAATTTTACTTCGTTCAACTTAGTGCCTGCTTTCCATAGAGATACATTGTCTTTATACTCAAGATGAGCTACGCGGGCTTTATAATAATACTTAGGTGACTTACACTCCTTTTTATTATCACAGGAATTACAAACATAGGGGAAACGATTGCAAGTTTTACATGTTGGATACGGGGTAAAGTATTCACATAAATCGTTACAACTACCATAACTACATTCCTTACATTTCCCAAACTGGCAAGCATTACATAAATGCATTTGAGTACATTCAATTTGCTTTCCACATATATTCTTTTTATTTGCGTTATTATAGACTTTACGATGAGATTTAATTTCATAGGCAACACCTCTTGGGTCTCTTCCAAGAGCGTCATCAATGCATTTTAAACTCTTTCTCTCGTTTAGCATAATTTCTATTTAATCACGTTGTTTTTCAACTAGGTGGACATGATTTGTTTTCATTGTATTCACTTCCTTTCCACTAACAGGCCCACCTTAATTATACAAAACGGAAGTTTCAGTGAGAATAACATAAGAAACGGAAGTTTCAAAAAAAATTGAGGTTTATTTATGCTATTACATCATAGTTTCGTGCAATACATTACACATTTCGTGCGAATGATGTATAATATGTTTGCGAAAGGAGTTGATTTTATGGCAACTACAAATATTAGTATTCGTATGGATGAAGAAGTTAAAAAACAAGCTGACGCTCTTTTTGGTGAACTTGGCATGAATATTTCAACTGCATTTAATATCTTTGTTCGCCAATCTATAAGAGATGGGAAAATACCTTTTGATATTTCGCTTAATCAACCAAATAAAGAAACATTTGCAGCAATGATTGAAGCAGAAAGAATAGCAAGAGACCCATCTGTGAAAAGTTATACAGATTTAGAAGAACTTTTTGCGGAACTTAAAAGATGATAAAATACAAAGTTAAATTTACATCAAAATTTAAAAAGGACTATAAGCTCGCTATGAAGCAAAACCAAGATATTGATCTGTTAAACGATGTCATCGCTATTCTTGCGGTGGGTGAAGAATTAGATGAAAAGTACAAAGACCATGAACTGAGAGGGAATTGGAAGTGGCACAAGGAGTGTCATGTGTTGCCTGATTGGTTATTGATTAATCGATATGAAGTCGATGTGCTTGTGTTAACGTTGGCAAGAGTCGGATCACATAGTGATTTGTTTTAAATTGCTTATATCTCAGATGTATTTTAAATTAAGAGTCAGAGGCTCATATATCAACTTGTATCAGGAAAATATAGGGATTTTTGTTATAATAGAGTTAATGAAAAAATATATAAACCATTGAATCATATCAATGATGAAAATAAAAAGAGGAAGTGCATGAAAGTATACGAACAACTACTACAACCGATCAAAGAAACCACTTACCTGCATGTTGAGAATACCGAAAGATATCGTTTGATTATTCGATATTTTTTTGAGCAGTACGAAAACTTGCAATACTGGCTTAGAAAAGAAGATATTTATCAAATGATGAGTGAATTATCATTGTTTAGTGATTATGGTATGGACAAGGTGCAAAGTGATTTACAAAAGTTAGCAGAATGGGGAAATTTGCTCTATGTTCAAGATAACTCCAAGGTAAATACCATCAGTGATTTTAAAAATAAAAATTTTAGATATCGTTTAAGTCCATATTCTGTTGAAATTGAAAGGATGACGCTAAAGCTTGAAAATTTAGAAATTAAAGGAGCTTCTTTATCCCCATCACTTCTTGAAAGAATTAAAAATCATATTTTAGAAATTCCTACATTACACGATGAACCTCCGATTAAAGTCAGTGGGTGGTGGAATAGTTTAAGCAATGATTTTATGAGATTGAATCATGATTATCAAGATTATATCTCTACCTTAAATAGTGCCCGTGCGGATGAAATGATGAAGTCTACGGCATTTTTACTATTTAAAGATAAACTGATTACTTATTTAAGGACCTTTGTCAAAATATTACAAGAAAATGCCATCATCATTGAAAGTGTTTTAGTTAAAGTTCAACCAGATGAGATTAAATGTTTACTAGATAAGGTATTAGAATATGAATTATCGATTCCACGAATGGATAATGAATTAAATCAAGAAGAGTTTTTAAGCCATGCCCAATTAAAATATCAAAGTATTTATATGTGGTTTGTTGGTGAGGATGGAGAAAACGAAGTACATCGCTTGCACAACATTACCAATGAAATCATCCGTAAGATTACACGATATGCGATGCAAATTACCGAGATGCATCATCGCGGGGCCAACCGTAAAGAAGAATATCGTAAAATCGCCAGTATCTTTGGACAATGTGAAAATATGGAAGAAGCCCATATTTTAAGTTCCATGGTTTTTGGGGTAGAACATACCCTTCATTTTAAAGATTTAATCGCTAGAGAAAGTGATAGTATTTATAGTTCTGTTTATCAAGAAACCAACACCTTTGTGCAACTACAAACCAAAACTCGAAGTGTGAAAGAAAAATTAGATCGTGCATTCGCACCAAACTATCAACTTGAAAAAACCATCCAAAGAAATCAAATTGAAGATGAAATCATTAAGACTAGAAAACTTGTGGAAAAGTGGAGCGAAAAGAAAGTAATCCTGTTTTCAACCTTACCACCATTAAGTGTGAAAGAGCGAAAAATGCTTTTGTCATGGATTAGTAAGGCGTTAGCCAATAAAAGTAAATCAAGTTTTACGGAGACTGGCATTAAATATGTCGTATCGATGGAAAAAAGTGGCGAATGCGAAATAAAGTGTGAAGATGGAAACTTCTTTGCACCATGTTTTATGATTGAGTTTAAAGGAGGACAACATGAAAACGATTGAGGAATTATTAAATCGTCGTTGGGTGTTAAAATCCAAGGATGCCGATTTATACTATCGAATTAAGGATGATAGTAAGCAGATCAAACAGATCATGAGCAAGCTAGGCTATACATTAATTGTGAAACAAAATTTAATTAAATTAGAGAAAATCCCAGCTAAAAAAGAAGCTTGGATGGGCATTAAAGACTTTCAAAGTAACAAAGAATATCAAATGTTTTGTTATCTATTAATGTATCTTGAAGATAAAGAAGAACAAGAACAATTTATTTTATCCAATTTAAGTGAATATATTGCTACCCAATTTGAACAAGGAGAAATTGATTGGACAAATTATGGGGATCGCAGATTATTTGTGCGTGTCTTAAAATATGCCATAGATCAATCTTTGTTAATCCAAAATGATGGCGTTCAAGATAAATTTATCCAAGATGAAAATGTCGAAGTACTCTATGAAAATACCGGTAATTCACGTTATTTTATGCGGAATTTCACTACCGATATTTTAAAGTTTAATCAATATGATGACTTTTTTAAAGGTGAATGGATTGATATGGATGAAGACCGCGGGATTGTGCGTCAACAAAGATGTTATCGCAAATTGATTTTATCCCTTGGTGTTTTTGCCTATGATAAAAATGATGAAGAGGATATGGCTTATATTCGAAATTATCGTGGAAGAATTGAAAGAGATTTAAATCAAATATTTCCATGTACCTTACATGTTCATCCAAGTTGCGCCTTTATTGTCTTGGATGAATCAAGTATATTGACTAGAAGTTTTCCAAGGAATAATGCCATGGATGATTTGGTATTGCTACACAATCAATATGTAAGAAAACAAATCATTAAAAAGCGTTGGGATTTACAAAAGAAAGAAGAGATTTCTTTGGAAAAAGAAGAGTATGTAGCTTTCTTAAGGAAAATAATCAAAGAGGTGGTGGATAAACTTCCAAAAAGCTATCAACAAGACCTTTATTTAACAAAAAAACTATACGATTACTTAAAAGAACATGGGTGGATCATTGAAGAAGAAACAAAGGTTTTATTACTACCAACGATTGCCAAAATTAGTGGAAATTATTAGGAGGAATACAAATGAACAAGTGGCATATGCATAAAATGGGAATGATTGATTTTTGGTATTATACCAATGAAGAATTTTATTTTAATAATGGACACATGTTGTTAAGAGGGAGTAATGGGAGTGGAAAATCTGTTACCATGCAAAGTTTTATTCCTTTACTATTGGATGGGAATAAAAGTAGTGAACGCTTAGATCCATTTGGCACAAAATCACGTAAACTTGAAAATTATTTACTAGATGAACAAGATGGCAGAAGTGAGCGTATCGGGTATTTGTATTTAGAATTTAAAAGGGAAGATAGTGATGTATATAAGAGTATTGGGATGGGGATTCGTGCACGAAAGGGAAAACCTCTAGAAACCTGGTATTTTGTCATTGAAGACCAAAGAAGAATCAACAAGGATTTAATGTTATTTGATGGCAAGTTGGCCATTACCCAAAAACAATTAAAAAATCAAATTGGTGATCAACTGATTGAAAGTCAAAAAGAATATATGCATAGGGTCAATCAATCGTTATTTGGCTTTAAAACACGCGAGTTATACAAGGAAGCCATCGCGCTATTATTACAACTACGATCACCAAAATTAAGTAATTCTTTAAAACCAACCCATATTAATGAAATTTTAAGAGACTCTTTACAACCTTTATCTCAAGATGATTTAAGACCAATGAGCGAAGCCATTAGCAGTATGGATGCTCATAAAGAGCGAATTGATGAGCTCAATGAATCGATTAAAGCAACAAGTAGTATAATCGGTTTATTAAAGCAATATAATTTAGTGGTAATGAAAGACAAATACCAAAAATATGAAAAAGCTTCAATGATGTTAAAAGAAATTGACCAACACTTTGAACAAACTAAAAAAGATCTTGCTCAAAGTGAAACAGACTTACACGAGCAACGAGAAATGGTTAAAGATTTAGAAAATGATCAAAAAATCTATCAAGATGAATTGGATAGTTTAAGTAATGAGGATGTTAAAAAGTTGGCTGTAGAGTTAACCTCTTTAAAAGATGAAAAAGAAGAAGTACAAAAAGAATATTCAATGAAACAAGGACGTATTGAACAAAGTGAATCCAGCCTTGAAAAAATTGAAAATGAATTGGAAAAAAATCAAGAAAATAGTGAAAAAACAAAAGAAGAAATCAATCAGATATTTACATATTTAGATGCAACGCAAGTTCATTTAAAAAATGTGGAATATGAAGTGATGAAAAGTAGTGTGATGGAAGATTTGAATGTTTCTTTTGACTTTGAAGCACTAAAATCATCTTACCAACATCAACAACAAGAAGTTAACACAGGACTGCACTTGTTTGTTGAATATGATGCCCAAAAGAAACAATTAGAAGCCCTTGTGCAACAAGTAGATGATAGCAAAAAACAACTTAAAAATTATGAAGAAGATGCTTCAATGAAAGAAGAAACTTTCATCCAAGTGATTCATCAAACTCAAGAAGAATACAAAATTTGGGAAAAGGGGAATCAGTATATCCATTTAGAGAAAGATAAAATGGATGGAATCATTCATTCTTTATATCAATATGAAGAAAATCCAGAAGATAGCACAAGAAAACAAATTGTAGAAAAGTGTCATCATTTATTAGAAAAACAATCTTTACAGAAAACCCATGAACAACAATCCTTATTAAATCAATGCCTTGATACAATTTATGAAGTGAATAAAAATCTTCGTTATTGGAACCAAGCAAAAGATTTACCACCTGAGGTTGATGCTCAACAAAAGAGAAATAGAGAAGCACTAGATAAAAAAGGGATTAATTATCGTTTGTTATACACTTATTTTGAATTTGATCAAGGC
>JAWXUG010000073.1:0-7616 GCA_044432885.1 Erysipelotrichaceae bacterium
AATTGAAAGAGATATCTATCATTTAAATGGTTATTATACACAATTGCCTGATTGCATATTAAAAGCGAAGGGATTAATTCCTAATATGCTGGATGAGTTAAAACGTGAATATGCACTTACTTTACAAAAAGGGGCATTTTTGGATAATTTAAATTATGATAGTAACATTGAAATGATTCAAGAAGTTTTAAAGAATGCATTAGCTAATATTGAAAACCTAAAATTAGAGGGTATGGAATCAGTATTAGAAAATGCGATGTTACGTATTCAACAGCTGCAAAAACAAGTAAGTGATGAAGCGCAAGCTTATTATCAAGTAAAACAATTTGTTAAAAGTGCAGATGCTAATATCCAAAAAAGTGGGGAAATGCTTGCGGAAATCAAAGAAATTATTCCTAAGGTGGAAACACGTTTTGGGTTGACAAATTTAACCAAGGAAATAGATGGCTATGATCAAAAATACACACAATCATTAAAGATGATTGAAGAAATAAAAGCTCTTGTCGATAAAGCAGAAGAATCTTCTATTGAAATTTTCGCTAAAGCAAGTGAAGCAGCTCAAATAATGAGTTTAATGGAAAAAGATTTAACCATTATTAAAGAAAAAGTATTACAAGCATGCCAAGATGAAAGACGTGCAGAAAAACAACTAGTTAAACTACAATTAATTACCAATGAAATGAATGTTAAAATCATAAAAAATAAACTTCCTTCTATTTCTGAGAAATATGATAGTGATGTTAGAAAAGCCAATCATATGATCAAAACAGTGGAAGATATATTAGCTGCAACACCATTGGATATTCAAACATTAACTTATGAATTAAAGGCTGCGATTGATTTTACATACAAACTTTACAACAATGTTAATAATGTAGTAGGAACAGCTGCAATGGTAGAAAATGCGATTGTGTTCGCAAACAAATATCGTTCAAATAATCCTTCTTTGGATTCTGATTTAACACGTTGTGAGCTATGTTATCGTAATGGTGAGTATGTTCATGCCTTAGAAATCGCTTTGGATGCAATTGAAAAGTTCCATCCAAATTCTTTCGAAACAAAAATCAAGGAGAATGCGTTAAGTGCAAGATAGAATTTATTTAGATAATGCTTCCTCTACTTCATTAAATGAGGAAGTGGCAACTACCTATACGCAATTATTACAGGTTCACTATGCAAATAGTGAATCTTTGTATGATGAGGGGGTTAAGCTAAACAAGTTAATGAATCAATCTCGTGAAGCGATTGCTTCATTTCTTCATGTTTTACCTCATGAAGTGCTGTTTACAAGTGGCGCTAGCGAGTCTAATAATTTGGCGATTAAAGGATTGTGTTTTAAACATCAAGATCGAAAACATATCATTGTATCCGCTATTGAACATAGTAGTATTATCGAAACGTGTGAACAATTGAAACGATTATTTAATTATCGCATTACATACTTAAAGGTAAATCCACAAGGGCGCATTAATCTACAAGAACTCAAAGAAGCAATATGTGCGGATACCTTACTTGTATCCATCATGTGGGTAAATAATGAGGTAGGAACAATCCAAGATATTCAAGCCATTAAATCAATCGTCAAAGCAATTCCTAAACTTTACTTACATGTAGATGGGGTACAAGCATTGGGGAAATTTGATTTAGATTTAAGTCAAATTGATTTGGCTAGCTTTTCAGCTCATAAAATTCATGGATTAAAAGGAAGTGGCATCCTTATTAAAAAATTCAATGTGGAACTTGAACCTTTGATTATTGCAGGGCAACAAGAATTAGGATTAAGAGGTGGCACAAGTAATGCCATCAGTAATATTGTCTTTGCTAAAACGCTAAGATTGGCACTAGAGCGACAAAAAAGCATTCAACATATAGAAACACTATATACCTATTTAAAAACAGAACTACAAAAGATTGATGGGGTGCAATTCAATAGTCCTGATGAGCATTGTGTAGCCATTTTAAATTTTAGTACCCCTGTAAAAAGTGAAGTGATGTTAAATGCCCTTAATCAACAAGGAATTATGGTTTCAGCATTGAGTACATGCCATAGTGCTCAAACATCTTCTCATGTATTAAAGGCTATGGGATTTTGCCATGAAAGAATTACATCAAGTGTAAGAGTATCACTAGATTACAGCAATACAAAAGAGGAATTAGATTACTTCATTACAAAAATAAAGGAGAACATAAAAAAATATGGATAACATTGTATATGATCATATATTAATTCGCTATGGCGAGTTATCAACAAAGGGAAAAAATCGTAAGGAATTTATTACTTGTTTAACCAACAATATGAAATATGCTTTAAAAGAATTTACAGGATTGGTTTTTGTGAAAACCTATGAACGTATTTTTATACAATTAAATGGAGAACCAGTAGCTCCTATTTGTGAGAAGCTAGAAAAAGTATTTGGGATTTCATCTTTTTCATTATGCATTAAAATTCCTACAGATATCGAGAAAATCAAAGAAACTTCTTTATATATCGCAAAACAAAAAGGACTTCAAACATTTAAGGTGATTGCGAAACGTACAGATAAACAATTTCCAATGAATAGCGATCAAATTAATCGAGAGGTAGCAACCCACATTTTAAAGAATACAGATTATAAAGTGGATGTAAGAAATCCTGAATTAAGGGTTCAAATAGAGCTTAAACAACATGATACCTATATTATTGAAAGTATCATTAAAGGGGCTCATGGTTACCCTGTAGGAACAGCTGGTAAAGGTTTATTAATGATGTCAGGAGGAATTGATTCTCCGGTAGCAGGCTATTTAACAATGAAACGTGGAATTAAAATAGAATGTATCCATTTTGCATCTCCACCTTATACGAGTGCACAAGCGACACAAAAAGTCATTGATTTAGTGAAGCAAATTTCTGTTTATCAAGGTTCTATTAAATTATATATTGTCCCATTTACTCAACTTCAATTAGCTATTTATGAACATGCGAACGAATCTTATGCAATTACACTGATGCGCAGAATGATGTATCGTATTGCGAATCAGGTAGGAAAAAATGCTAAGGCATTAATGTTGACCAATGGTGAAAGTGTCGGGCAAGTTGCTTCTCAAACCTTACAAAGTATGAGTGTTATTGAGGAGGTAAGTGATTTGCTTGTGGCAAGACCACTGTTCTCCTTTGACAAATTAGAGATCATTGATGTAGCTAAAAAAATCAATACTTATGATATCTCTATTCAACCATTTGAAGATTGTTGCACGATTTTTACACCAAAAAATCCTGTCACCAAACCAAAATTATCTGAATGTCAGTATTTTGAAAACAAGTTTGATTATCAACCATTAATTGATCAATGTATTGAAAATGTAGAAGTAATGTATATTGATGCCAGCAAAGATGCTGAGGAAGAAACGATTTTCTAGGAGGAAAAAATGAATATCTATCAATCAAGAAGAAATCAACTTGCATCATCGATGCAAGAAAACAGCGTATTGTATATCTATAGTGGTAAAAGTATCTTATTTAGTGCAGATGAAGAAATGCCATTCAAATGTGATTATAACTTTTATTATTTAACAGGAATTAACAAAGAAAATATGATTTTAGAAATTAAAAAATTGAATGGTGTAATGCAAGATGCCTTATATATCCAAAATTTTGATCCTGTATTAGCCAAATGGATTGGTCCAAGAATGTTGGCAGATGAAGCAAAAGAAATTTCAAATGTGATGTTGATTAAAGATTATGATCAATTTGATGCAGGTTACCATACAGTATGTGGGCAACTTAGAAGTTTTATGGATACTACGATGTATCTTGATTTATATCATGTAAATCCATCCCATGATTTTACTTGTGCGCACCATTTAGCGAAACAAATTCAAAGTTATTATCCATCTATTGTAATTAAAGATATTTATCCAGTTTTAACAAAAATGCGTTTAATTAAAGATGATACAGAAATCAACGAAATTAAAAAGGCCATAGAAATTACTAAAGCGGGCATTGAAAAAATGTGGCAACAAGTGAAAAATTGCAAAGATGAACGCGTACTTGAAGGGTATTTTATGTTAGGTTTAAGAGAAAATGGCTGTAGAGATGTGGCGTTCCCATCAATTATTGCCAGTGGGGCAAGTGCTACTACACTTCATTATGTAGATAATGATGCGCCTTTAAAAGAAGATACTTTAGTCCTATGTGATTTAGGAGCTACAAGTAATGTTTATAAAGCAGATATTACACGTACTTTCCCTGTGAATGGTCGCTTTACCCCAAGACAAAAAGAAATCTATGATGTTGTATTACAAGGACAAAAGAAAGTTATTGAGAATGCTGTAGTAGGTAAAACCTTGGCAGAGCTTAATCAAATATTGGTTGATTTTTATAAAGAAACCTTACCAAGTATTGGACTAACTAAGGATGTTAGTGAATATTACTATCATGGAGTTTCTCATATGTTAGGATTAAATACCCATGATGTAGACTTCATTAGAGGAACTACAAAGCTTGAAAAAGGGATGGTTATTACAGTAGAACCAGGTTTATACGTTGCCGATGAAGAAATTGGGATACGTATTGAAGATGACATTTTAATAGGAGATGAACCTATTAATTTATCTGCAAGTATCTTGAAAGAAACACAAGATATTGAAGATTTTATGAATGCTTAAATGATTGAATAAAGAAAAAGCGATTTTGTCCAAGGACAAATCGCTTATTTTAATTTTATAGGACAATGATGCATTACCTTAGAGTAGGCATCAATTGATTCATAAATGAAGCAGTTACCACCAATGATACTATGTTCACCAATAATAGTGGTTCCACCTAGAATGGTTGCGTTTGCATAAATGGTTACATGATCTTCAATCGTAGGGTGGCGTTTGACATTCTTTAAAGCTTGCCCACCATCTGTAGATAAGGCACCAAGGGTAACTCCTTGATAAATCTTTACATGATTTCCTATGATGACAGTTTCACCAATGACAACCCCTGTACCGTGGTCAATAAAGAAATGACTACCAATACGTGCTCCAGGATGAATGTCAATTCCAGTATTACTATGCGCATATTCACTTAACATTCTAGGAATTAAAGGGATATACTTCAAATAGAACAAGTGTGCTAAACGATGAATAAAAACAGTATACCACCCCGGGTAGGCAATGATTACTTCATCAATACCAGTACATGCAGGATCTCCTTCAAATGCAGCGGCAGCATCAAGCAATAAGGGTTGTTTTAATTCGGTGATTTCATCTAGAAGTTGCGAACTTGTTTGAAGTAAGATTTCTTCATCTTTAATTGAATAAGACAAAATCGTTTGAATATGCTTTAGTAATCGTATTTCTACATCTTGATACTCATGATAGAAATGGTCTTCAAAAAGCCAAGATTGACTTAGCTTTATAAGTTGTTTGAGCTGTTGATGGGTACAATATTTCATTAATCAAAAACAGGGGTTGATAGATAGCGTTCACCAGTGTCTGGTAAAATAACGACTATATTTTTACCCGCATTCTCCTTTCGTTTTGCAACCTGTATGGCAGCAAATAGGGCGGCACCAGATGAGATTCCAGCAAGAACACCTTGCGCTTTAGCTAGATTTCTTGTAGTATCAAAGGCATCTTGATTACTGATGCGAATGATTTCATCATAGATGGCTGTATCTAATGTGTTAGGAATAAAACCAGCACCTATTCCCTGTATACTATGGGGTCCTGGTTGTTCTCCTGATAGTACAGCAGAACTTTCAGGTTCAACACCGATGACTTGAATTGCTGAATTTTGTTCCTTCAAATATTTTCCAATTCCAGAAATTGTACCACCTGTTCCAATACCTGCCACAATAATATCTACCAAATGATCTGTATCTTCCCATATTTCAGGTCCTGTAGTTAGGTAGTGAATTCTTGGATTTTGACTATTTTCAAACTGTCTTGGCATAAAGCTATTAGGTGTATCTTTAGCTAATTGCTCTGCTAAGGCAATAGCCCCTTTCATTCCCTTGCTTGCCTCACTTAATACGATTTTTGCTCCATAGGCATGAAGCAGCTTTCTTCTTTCAATACTCATTGATTCAGGCATAACAAGGATACTTTGATAACCTTTTGCACTTGCAATACTAGCAAGGCCAATCCCTGTGTTACCACTTGTTGGTTCAATAATGGTACTGCCCACTTTTAGTAATCCATTTTTTTCAGCATCTTCAATCATTGCTAACGCAATACGATCTTTAATACTTCCTCCTGGATTAAATGATTCTACTTTCGCAATAATGTGAGCTACACATTGATTTACTTCCTCTATTTTATTCAATTGAACAAGCGGTGTTTTCCCTACTAGTTCATAAATATTTTGTGCTATTTTCATGTTTGTTTCCTCCTATTAACATTAGACTATAAGAATAATTTAATATTGTCAAAAGATATGCTACACATCTTCATCACTTATAGATTTCAAGGTATAATGGACGATTTCTGCAGGCGCAAATAAACGTATATCTTCCTTAGTTGTTCCTACACCATTGGTGATATCTAAAGTTGTATCATCGATATAATATTTACCTTGTACATAGTTTTGAGCTCCTTCAGGTAAATACATTGCTCCAAAAAAAGGAAGGTAAATTTGTCCCCCATGGCTATGTCCTGCCAACAAGAGGTCAGTTAAGTCGGTAGAAATTTCATCAAAGATATCGGGAGTATGACATAAGGCAATCGTATAAGAGTTTGGTGAAATGTTTTCATAGCTACTTTCCAAATTAGGCTCTCCTAAAGCCATAGAATCTATTCCTATTAAATTAATAAAACTAGAGGTTTTATTATGAATTTTAACATTTTCATTAACTAATAATTCAAAGCCACTTTCTGCATAAATTGTTTCAATCAGTAAAGCAGCATTATTTGATTCCAAATCATGATTTCCATAGACTGCAAACTTACCTAAAGGAGCATTAATAGATGCTAAAGCTTCAATTAAATAACTTTGATTTTCTTCACTTAAAGCAGTAGTAGCTGGATGATCTAGTAAATCACCACCAAATAACACAACATCTGCATTTAACTCATTGATGATATCAAATATGATTTGTGCTCTTTGCTGATCGACAAATCCATTAAAATGTAAATCAGAAAAAAACACGATACTAACGCCATCAAGACTAGAGGGGATTTCTGTACTTTCTAAGGTTTCAAAGCGCACAGCAATCTTTGAAGGTGATATATAAAGTGCATTCACTATGATGCCTATTACGATTAAAAATAGACATAAAATGATTCCTATTGTTCTTTTTTTCATGAGGTGATTATATCATTTTTAAAGAGAAATATATAGTTCTAAAGAAACTTTTAAAATTCACATTATTTTTGACAATTAAACGATAATTCTGCGAACATGATTTGTTATTATATATTTGCAAGATAAGTAAGAGATCTTGCCAGAACATTCCCCGATGTACTGATTCTATCCCCTTATAAATAATAGATAATATTGAAAAGAGCCGATTGGCTCTTTTCATTTTGTATAAGATAAACAAAGAATAGCGTTACTTATAATATTTTCCTTGGAAGCTATCTCTTTTAAGCATTTCTTTGTCTATGTCGTTAATTAACTGCGTTTTATTAATCAGCCATGAAGGGGATAA
>JAWXUG010000074.1:0-7554 GCA_044432885.1 Erysipelotrichaceae bacterium
GTTTAATTATATATGGGGCAGGGTTAAGTGGGTCGAATGCCTTGTTTTTAATCCTATTGCCTTTATCAATGTGTATCTTTCAACCTATATGGGGCTTATATTTTAATGTTAAATTTCCTAAATATGATTGGACAAGTGAAATTAAGTTGTATAAACAATCCCTTTCTGTATTTGTCACTCAAATTGGCAGTATGTTTTTAATTATGGGATTAGGTGGACTTTGTGGCTATTTATATTTAGTTAAAGAAGTTCGTTTAGTATTTTTATTAAGTATCCTTGTCTTTATTATGCTAGGATTAAGTATAGTCTTATATCAATTGTTGAAAAAAGAACTCATAAGAAATGATGAATAGGGTTAGGATATGAACAAATAAATCATTTAAATGAAGAAACTTAAATACGAATTAATGAATAATCAGTGCTTTTTGGATTATAATGGGTTAAAATAAAGATGTATGAAATAGTATTGGGGGAATAATATGAATCGTGATATGTATGAATTTGGTGATTTAGACCAAGATTTAAAAGCAAAAGAAGAGTTATTAGCTGAACTAAAGGAAGTTTATCAAACTTTAGATCCAAAGCAGGCATCAGATTTTCAAAGAAGATGGAAGAGAATTGGCTATTGGGAATCAGCATATGAAGATACATTAAATGAACAATTTGAACAATGCATTGATGCATGTTATGCAACACAACGTGAAATGTATCAATCTAATCAAAGCTTAAAAGAAGAAGTGATTGCAAAAGCAGAGGCTTTATTAGCATCTAAAGATTTATCATCAGCTACCAAAGCAATGAATGATTTGATGGCTGAATGGAAAACCATTAAGAGTGCTGGTAGAAATACGGATGATGCTTTGTGGGAAAGATTCAATGGCATCAGACAAGCTTTATTTGATCTTAAACAAAAGAATTGGCAAGAACTTCAAGATAAATTTGAAAATGCTAAAACCGTAAAAGAAGAAATTATCGTTAAAGCGCAAGCTTTGGCTACTTCTGTTGAATGGAAAAAAACAAGTGATGCCTTTGCTGAACTTTTAAATCAATGGAAGAAAGTTGGAAGTGCTGGCAAACAACATGAAGATCAATTGTGGGAAGCATTTAACCAACATCGTCAAACATTCTATGAAGCAAGAGGGGTATTCTATGCTGCTCAGGAAGTAAAAAATAATGAAAACTATGAAGCAAAAAAAGCGATTGTTGAACAAGCAAGAGCAGTAGCTGATGAAAACTTTTATAGTCGTGAAAATACTGAAAAAATGAAACAGTTTAATGTTGCATGGAAGGCAGTAGGATTTAGTGGAAGACAAAAAGATGATGCGATTTGGGCTGAATTCCGTAGTGTAGTAGATGGATACTTTGCTGGATTAAAAGCTTACAATGAAGAGCGTCAAAGTCAATGGCATCAAAGAATGCAAGATCAACGTGCTCGCAAAATTGAAAAAATTGATCAAGAAAAACGTAGAATTGAACGTCTGAAAAATGATTTAATCGGAACGATATCTGAGCGTGCAATGCAAGATATCCAAGATGAAATCGAAGATACCAAAGCATTCATCGTTGAACTTGAAGAAGAATTAAACGAGTTAAACAAATCATTAGCTAAATAAGAAGAACAAACGTTCTTCTTTTTAAAAGGAGTAGTATGAATTATAAAGAAAGTATCAGTGTATTTAAACCAACACTTGAACAAGAAATAAGTGATCAAGAAATAATGTTGCAGGCGGATGAAATGAAAATTAGTCCGTTATTAAGGGAAAATAAGATTGCCCATTATACTGCATCATCAATGATTTTTAATCATGACTTTACTAAGGTTTTGATGATTTTTCATCATATTTATCAAAGTTATTGTTGGACGGGTGGCCATATGGATGGAATGGATGACTTCCTTGCAGTTGCCCTAAAGGAAGCTCAAGAAGAAACAGGACTTGTCGATTTTGTTGTTTTGGATGAAAAACCAATCTCAATAGAATGCCTTCCCGTTGCCTCACATATAAAAAAAGGGACCTTTGTCAGTGCCCATATTCATATGAATGCAACCTACGCATTACAATATTTAAACGAAGAAGATAAGCTTACGATATGCCAAGCTGAAAATAGTGATGTCAAATGGATTGCAATTAATGATCTTGATGATGTCGTTGCTGAAAAAGATGTGTTACTTATTTATCATAAGATTATTAATCGAGTTTTAAAACGTTTCGTATAAAAAAGCCCTAGGGCTTTTTTATAACTTGAAGTAATCTGCTAAATCTTTAGCTACGCCATCTTCTTCATTGCTAAACTCACTAATCAGTGTGGCTTGTGCAAGAACTTCAGGATGACCATTTTTCATTGCAGTAAATCGATCAGCGTACTCCATTTGTGCTAAATCATTTAAATTATCACCATAAGCGATAATGTATGGATCTTCAATATTGAACAGTTGGGCGTAGGTGTGTATTGTCTTACCTTTACTGGCATTTTCGTTGGTAATTTCTAAATTATTGTCATGTGATGAGGTAATTGATACGTTGGCAATATTTTCAAAGTGATGTAGATATAAAGCTTTTTCGTTGTTGCGGAAATTAAATTGCACTTTTTGAATATCTTCAGGATACGCTAATAACTCAAGTAAGTCATTTACGTAGCTTCGTGAGTTTAAAATTTCTGCAACCTTTTCTTTAGGTAATTGAGTATTGGTGAACCTATCCTTAAATATAGGGGTACTATATAACCCTTTGGTTGTTGCGATTGTAGCAGATAGTTGTAAATCTTTTGTACGATCTAGAATATCTTTTACAGTTTCATCTTTAATCTTGTGAGTGAAAATAACCTCTTTTTTTGCGACATCATAAATGGTTGCCCCATTTGAACAAATATAATGTTTAAAATGAATTTTTGATACTGCATCAGGAATGATTGTATGTGAGCGCGCTGTATTGGCAATCACATGGATTCCTTGATCGATTAATTGATTAATCACTTTGATTGTATATGCTGAAAGTGTTGTATCACTTTTTAATAACGTTTCATCTAAATCTAAGCTAATAATGTAATTTGTATTCATAAATTCCCCCATGCTTAATACCTATTTTACTTCTTTTCATTTATAATAAGCAACCTAAAAATAAAGATTTATGTTAAAGAATCGTTAAATAATGCAAGAAAAAAGCCAACATAGTTGACTATTTTATAGATTAAAATGTTGGGCCAAGTCTTTGGCAACGCCATCTTCATTATTTGTAAACTTTGTAATATGTTGGGCATGTTTCAACAATTCTTCACTGGCATTTTTCATTGCAGTAAAATGAGAGGCATACTGTAATTGAGACAAATCATTTTGATTATCTCCATACGCTAAAATCATTGGGTTTTCAATATTTAATAAGCGTGCTAAAGTGTGAATCATTTCTCCTTTACTAGCCTTGTTGCTAGAAATTTCAATGTTGTCCCAATTAGAAGAGGTAATCGCTACCTCTTTTAATTGATAAAGGATGTTTTCATAAGCTTCCTTTTGTCCTTCTTCAAATACAAAGTGAATCTTTTGGATGTCTTCAGGATAATCTAAGACCTCAAAGATATTTTCAAGATAGATTCTATGTGCATCTCTTTCTCTAGGAGTTTTTGCTTGTTCAAAAGTCTTTTTGAATTGGATAGGGCTATATAAGTGTTTTGTCGTAGTAATGGTGGGTGCGATAGGTAAGTCTTTAGTGGTAATTAAAATATCCAAGGCTGTTTTTTTATCAAGTGTGTGGGAAAACACTATAGTATCATTTTTAACATCATAGATACTTCCACCATTTGAACAAATAATATAATTGAAGTTAATTTTAGATAATGCTTCAGGAAGGATCATATGTGATCTTCCGGTATTTGCGACTACTTGGACGCCTGAATCTATTAACTGATTTAAAACAGATGCTGTATATGCTGATACATCCATGTCACTTGTCAGTAAAGTGCCGTCTAAATCAGTGCTAACGATATCGATTTTTTTCATTCTGTGTTCTCCTATAATAGTCTCATTTTACAGTTTTTATTAGTGAAGAATCAATAGTAAATAAGATATTTATCTAATATTTATTGTTGAGGTTAAATTAAAAGAATTTCTTCATCTAATCTTCAAAAAATAATAGTATAATTAATCGATGTAGAAAGAATAAGGGATAAGGAATGAAGCGATTGATTATTTTTTTATGTGTAATAACCCTATGTATGTTGAATTTAAATATAACGGTCTATGCACAAGATGATTTAGAATTATATAGTAACTATTATTTATTAATAGATCGTGATAACGGGCAAGTGATTTTTGAGGATGGAAGCGATGAAAAGATTTATCCTGCTTCAATGACCAAAATTATGACTTTGTTAATTGCTGTTGAGGAAATAAAAGATATGTCAGAAACAGTGGTGTTAGATAGTGTGATTTTTGAAAATTTATATGAAGAAAATGCATCCATGGCAGGGTATTATCTTGATGAGGTAGTAAGTTTACAAGACTGTGTATATGGTTTATTTTTGCCGTCAGGTGCTGAGACAACTCGTGCTGTTGCTACCTATGTAGCAGGAAGTGAGGATGCTTTTGTAGAGTTGATGAATCAAAAGGCAGAAGAATTAGGGATGAGTAATACGCATTTTGTGAATACAACAGGATTACATGATGCAGACCATTATACAACGTTAAATGATTTAGCAGTTTTATTAGAATACAGTCTTCAAAACAAAGCTTTTCAAGAAATCTTTTATACAAGAGAATATGTCTCGACAAGTGGATCCTATCACAGTTCAGGGCTTTCTTGGGAAAGTACGATGTTTTCAGCCATTGATAATATTGGCTGGCAAGACTTGGACGAGTCAGCGATATTAGGAGGAAAAACAGGGTATACTAACCCGGCAGGTCTTTGTTTAGCATCTGTTGCCTCACTTGATGGTCGTAATTATATGTTAATTACTGCATTAGCCCCAGTAACTGGTACCTCTTATCATGCGATAGATGCAGTAAATACTTATAGTGAAATCTACACTGAATATGTCAAAGAAGAATGGTTTAATCCTGAGCAATCGCTTGGTGAAATTGAATTGAACTACAAGTGGTTTCAAGATACCATTGCTTACTATCCACAAGAAGTGATTGCATTGACCTTACCTAATGATGTTAGTTCAGATGAAATACAAATTATCAGCGATGTACCAGAGACCATAGATGCACCCATTGAACTAAATCAGGTATTAGGGAGCGTCCAAGTAATTTATGAAGAGGAAGTGATTTATCAATTTAATGTTGTATCAAATGAGCAAATAGAACGCTCTAACGTACTTTATTATACAGATGTAATCATGACATGGATTATGAATCACTTGGTTATTAGTATTGTCTCATTTAGTATAATCATAGCTGTGTTATGGCTTGCTTATATTAAATGGATAAGGGAAAAACGATTAGGCTATAGAAGGTTATATTAAAAGATTATGTGACCCTCTTAACTATAAATAATCATTTATATATTGGCGAATAATGGAATTCATTTAACTTGCAATTTACTGTGATTATGTATATACTTTGTATATACATAATGGAGGAAAAAATTATATGCATGAAAAACTAACAATTAATAATAAATCATTAAATATATCGGCATCTATACAAAAGTGGGGAAATAGCCAAGGAATTAGATTTCCTAAATATTTTTTAGACGCACTTAATTGGAAAGAAAATGAACGATTAACGATGAATATAGAAGATGGAAAAATCATTATTGAAAAAGAAAAAAATAGCGATAGAAAAAATATTAATGAATTATTTGCTAATTATGAAGGAAGCTATCAAAAGCAAAATATTGATTGGGGTGAGCCCGAAGGAAATGAATTGTGGTAAAACAAGGAGATATTATCAAACTAAACTTTAATTCACAAGCAGGGCATGAGCAAGCTGGATATCGCCCGGCACTGGTAGTTAGTAACAATGTGTTTAACGAAAAAACGAATTTGACAATTGTATGTCCTATAACTAATACGAATAATGCTTTTCCACTACATGTGCCACTTGATCATCGTACTGCAACAACCGGTGCTATATTATGTGAACATGTTAAAGCATTGGATTTAAATTCAAGGCAGTATCGAATAATTGAGCAATTACCTTCTGATTTGCTACAAAAAGTGATAAATACCCTATTTGCCGAAATTGATATCGTATAAGAGCTATCTGCAAATCATCCCTTTGTATGATTAAGTAGAGATGGAATTACGAAATAATTAAGTGTCTTACAGTATCTTTAAATAAAAATTTGGATGAGAAATCATCCTTTTTTATTAGTCATCATTTTGTCGGATTAACTTGATCAATTGGCGATCAGTTAGATGTAGTGCATCAGCGAATAAAAGTAGTGTTCTTACCGTTACTGTTCCACCGCTCATCATTCTTTGAATAGAAGTTGCTGGTATACCACTTATTTCCTGCAGCTTAACATTCGTTAATTTCTTTTCACGCTTTAGCTTTTTGCAAGCGAGCGATAGTTTGTAGTTGTATTTTTCCTTTTCCATAGCATCCTTTCCTTTCACGAACTACGTTCGTGAAATTGCTCCAATATACGCAAAAAAGGAACAATTATAGAAATAATTGTTCCTCTATTCTCGCTTAATTTACTAAATGGGGCGACTGAGGGGAATCGAACCCCCGAATGTCAGAGCCACAATCTGATGTGTTAACCACTTCACCACAACCGCCATTAGCAAGATTAAGTATACAAGTATTAGTTTAAAAAGTAAAGAGGAAAATTAAAAAAATCTAGCAATAAATGTGGTGGAAATAATTCACGATATTGACGTTTATAAAATGTAAAATTAATTGCAACATCATGGTGGTAGTGGTATGATAACAGTATATTAGAAACTACTAATATAAGGGGAAGGTTAAATTAAGGGGGATGAAGATTTGATATCAATGCAAGAAAAATCTGCTGAAATTGCAGAACTATTAAAAATTTTAGCCAATAAAAATAGATTGTTGATATTGTGTGAGTTATCAAAAGAACCTAGGAGTGTAAGCTATTTATTAAATAAATTGGATATCTCACAATCAGGTATTTCTCAACATTTAGCCATTTTAAAATCTAATGGTATTTTAGATTATGATAAAAAAGCGCAAACAGTCATCTATAAAGTGAAAGATGAACGTGTTTATAAATTGCTTGAAACGATTAGATTAACTTATTGTGAGGATGAGTAACATAGAGTGATTATATTAGTGATTTATTGGTTTGCATAATGAGGTAAGAAGGAGGAGTGTATGCAAAAAAGAATATGTTCAGTATGTGGTTATGTATTTGATGAAAACAAGGATGGTTTATTTCAAGATTTACCAACTGATTGGGTCTGTCCACTTTGTAAAGCAGATAAATCTGTGTTTGTAAGTGAAACTTTGGAGAAACAAGAGGTTGATCTAAGTTTGTTAGACACCGTGGAAGAGAAATTGTCAGCACTTCAAATAAGTGCAGTCTGTTCGAATTTAGCTAAGGGATGTGAAAAACAATATTTAATGGATGAAGCCAAATTGTTTGATAA
>JAWXUG010000075.1:0-7529 GCA_044432885.1 Erysipelotrichaceae bacterium
ATAACTTCTGGCCCAACTGTTGTTAAATATGGGCGGGCCCCTTCATTAGCAAAAACACAAGCATCATACCCTAATTCCATTAATATTTTTGCATCATTTTTTAATCTTTCAATATGTTGTTCAATAGTCATACTATCATCATAGTATGGAGTTCCTGGAAGAGCCATCATATGAAGACAACCAATAATTGGTCGTTTCATTCCAAAGACTTCTTCATGTTGTTGTAATAAACTTTTTTCCATTATCTACCCTAAAATACCTGTCAACGATAATACTACAGCAAGCACCATAATAATCATCATCACTTCTGTTGGTTTCTTTCCCTTTCTTAATAAATGATATACACCTAAGAATAAACTCATTGGTAATAATTTAGGCATAATCGCATCTAACAATGGTTGTACTGTTACACTCATTTGTCCAAAGTTGAAAACTAGTGATGTACTAATACCGATATTTTTTGCTACTAAAGCGCCTAATACGATCATTCCGACAACGCTTAATGATTCAGTAACATTTTTAACTAATCCACCACTTAATAATTGAACTACAGATGCTTTACCATATTTATATCCTTGGTTAAAGCAAACATAACTTACACCTAAAGCATAGACTGAGAATGCAATGACAAATAAGATTGGACCAAATGCATTTCCTGCTAAAGCCATATCAATACAAATACCTAATAAAATTACTTTTACAAGAGATTGAGTAACAGTATCTCCGATCCCTGCTAAAGGACCCATTAATGCCGTTTTTAAATTACTAATTGCATCTGGATCAACATCTTCTCCATTTGCTCTTGCTTCTTCAAGTGAACAAACAATTCCTGGGACCATAGCTCCCCAAGTATTTTCAGTATTATAGTAAGCCATATGTCTAACTAATGCTTCTTTTTTCTTTTCTTCATCATCGCCATATAACTTATCAATAGCTGTTGTCATTGTATGGCAGAATCCCAGTCCCATCATACGTTCATAGTTGTAACAAATTTGTCCCCAACAAACCCATGTAAACCATGTTTTATTAAGTTCTTTCTTCGTTAATTTTTTTGTTTCAGTCATAATTATTCAGCCTCCTTTTTCATATAGAAGTAATGTAAGATTGCAAACGCTGCTCCAGCTAATGCAATTGATGTAACATCAAGTCCTAGATAAGCTGCTGCGATAAATCCTAAAATTAAGAATGGAACTGTTGAAGGTTTGTTTAACGCTTGCATTAACATACCTAACCCCAATGCTGGCATCATTGCACCAATTAAACTTAAGCATGAAGTGATTTGAGTTGGAACTGCTGCCATAAATGATTCGAAGTAAGTTCCTCCTAAATAAACACATAAGAATGCAGGTAAGAAATATACTAGAAATGGAAATACTTGCGATGCAAATAAGTTCATTGTTTTAATACCACGAATATTCCCAGTTGCTGCATACTCGTCAGCTTTATGAACCCAAATTGGATTTAAAGCCATCTTAGCATTTAAAGCTAGAACACCTAATAAGCCTAAAGGTACAGATATTGCTAGACCTGTTGAAGCGTCTAATCCAGCAATCATTGTCATAGCTACACCTAAATAACCAGCAATTGCCATTTCATTAGGTAAACTTCCTCCAATTGCTAATAAACCGATGTATGCCATTTGAATAGTTGCACCAACTTCAAGCCCATATGCCATATCATCAAATAATAACCCCATTACAAAACCTGCTACAAGTGGTGCTCCAAAATATAAAGACCATCTTGCCCACATTGGACATGCTGAGGAAACAAGCCAACATAACAACCCGATAACTACTGCGTAAAATAACATTTTTAACCCTCCCTTTCGTTAAATTTGTACATTAATGTCTACTTCTGCATCTGTATGTAACATTTGCAAGTAAACATATACGCCATTTTCACTTAATTCCTTTGCCATCTCTATTTCAGAAGATGACATATATACACGTTTAGTAACTGCTTTCCTAGAAGGCCCGCTACCTATATTTCCTATATTAAGGCGATCCATCTTATACCCTGCATTTACTAATTTGTAAGCTGAATCTACATTTTTAAATAACAACATTACATTATCACTACCTGTATCTTCATTAATCATACTTAATGCATTCTCCACAGAAACAACTTCAACACTTACACCAGATGGTGCGGCCATGCTCATCACGTCGCACATAAAACTATCCTTTGCAATAATGTCATCAATGACTAAAATTTTCTTTACTTGTTTTTGCTTTGTCCAAGAAGTAATTACCTGTCCATGAGCTAACCTTTCATCTACCCTTGATAATACAACATTCATGATTTATCTCCCTCTTCTAATTGTTCAAATACATTTACAACACCCTTTTGACCAATTGATGTCGCAATATTCGTTAATTCTTGTAAGTTGCTGCCATCTATATTATTAATAACTTCCAATACCATGGCTAAATTCATACCTGTAACAACTCTAAATTTTGACTTATCACAATCATCTAATGAGCGATAAATCTTAGCACATGTCATGAATGGTGTGCCGCCTAGTAAGTCAACTAACACTAACATTTCATCACATTCATCTAGCTGTGATTTTATTTTTTCTTCATAAGCAACAATATCTGCACCTTCCTCTAAAGATAATGTCGTTACATGAGCAAAATCTCCTAAGATCATTGATGCAGTTTGCTTCATCTCATTAGCGAGAAATCCATGAGACAATAAGAGTATCTTCATCTTTTCATCCCCTTTCTTTATCTTATCTTAATCAAAGCTCTAATTTGTGTCAAATAGCCACAAATATTACAAATAGAAATAAGTGTGTCATTTATAAGTCCTTATTTTTCAACTAAATTTTTTAGTTAATTCTCTATATGGGTTTAATGTGTGTTATAATTTAAGAGAAAAAGCGTGTATTATCACTTATGTGTCACAAAATAACACAAATATAATTAGTTTTAACACACTTTTATGGAAAGGGCTTTATGAATAGACGAGATAGAATTTACCAATGCGTTAAGCAACATACTTTAGAAATAATCAAGACTAATCAATTAGACCATAACGGAGTTGATGCTCTTTTAGTATCTCAATTATTAAAATTAGATAGAGCTAATGTTTCTAAAGAGTTAAATGCTCTGTGGAAAGATGGACTACTTGTTAAAATCCAAGAAAAACCAATTCTATTTTTATGTATAGAAGAAATTAAAAATTATTTTTCAATTGAGTACTTGCCATCTTTAATATGTAAAAATGAGGTATTGTCTCAATTTTTAAAGTTTGATAAAAAAGAAATTGCATTAACCGATGCCCACGAAGATACTATCGATACAATGATTGGAGCAAAAGATTCTTTAGCACATGAAATTAGTAAGGCAAAGGCTGCACTTTCTTACCCTCCTAATGGCCTACATACTTTAATTCTTGGAGATTTAGGTGTAGGAAAGTCAACTTTCGCTCAATCTATGTTTGATTATGCTATTAGACATAATTATAAGAAAAAGGGCGCGAAATTCATTCATGTAGACTGCCACAATTATCAAGATCTTAAAGAATTTAAATATCATCTTTTAGGGGCAAATAAAGGAACTTTTAATAATGATAAAACTAGAAAAGGCATCATTGAGGAATGTAATGAAGGTATCATCTTTTTAGAACACATTGATCAATTGAATCATTCAGCTATTGAGCTTATCATTGATTTAATAGAAAAGAATTCATACACACGATTAGGGGATTCTAACCCTCTTTCATGTAATTGTATGATTATAGCTAGTGCATCAAAGTCAGTTGCCGAACATGAGCATGAACGTTTATTCTCCAAATATTTTCCTATTCATATTGATATTCCTACATTTGATGCCAGAAATTATAATGAAAAAATTGAACTAATCCTAACTTTTTTTGCGAACGAGGCAATACTCACGAAGTTTCCTATTCGATTCCACAAAGATATTCTAGCTTGTTTCATATCCTCTCAATATAAGCAAAGTTTAACTGATCTAAAAAATCAGGTAAAATTAGTTTGTTCTAAAGCATACCTTGATGCACAAAAGAATCAATTAAATACGCTATTAATAGGATTCCAACACCTTCCATTAAATATGCTATCAAGTGAAATAGATCCAATTATATCTAATCGAGTAAGTCGTGTACTCTCCGTTTTAAAAGATGATTATATTTTAGTTTCTTCAAATGGTTCATCAGACACCCTTAATTTTTTTAAAACATCTTCAAATGTGTATGGATTAAAACGCATGAATCAATTTGTAGAAGCATTCAATCAAGATATTGAAACCCTAGATAATATTCAAGAATATGTTGGGGAGAATTTGACTTGTTTGAATAATTGTGGAAATGCACAATTATCAGCACTTGAAAGTTCGATTAGTCCAATTGTTATGCAAATATTTGAAAAATTGATATGGGATCGTAAAACAAAAGAAAATTTCAATCATATTACAACCTCTTATTACGGACTGCTTTTACATGTATCCAATTTAATTAAACGCATTGAAAATAACGAATATGTATACACGACTTCTGGTAAAACATATACTCATGACCTTTACCCTAATGAATTTGATGATGCAACAAGAATCATACACTTCATAGAAGATAAATATCACATTAAATGTTCGAATAAAGAAGTGGAGTTTATTGCTAATTATCTAGCTATCGCTAATAGCTGGTTTACTACAAACAAAGTTTCTATCATGATAATTAGTCATAGTAACCATATTGCTAGCGCCATGGTTGATTATGTCAAATCATTATATGATGAAGATTTCATCATAGAAGCTATCAATCTACCAAATCATTTGCAGTTAAATGACTTACTTGAATATGTAGCAGTAAAAGCGCAAGAAATCAATCAGGGAAGCGGCATCATTATTATTTCTGACTATGAACCATTATTAAGTCTATCAGATTACCTACGCACTACTGAAAACATCCCCTCTAAAACACTTTCCCCTTTATCATTGCCCATGATTAATGATGTTATAGAAAAGGTAATACACAACTATTCGATCAATCAAATTGTGCAATTTTTTGATCAAGATACAAACACTAATACCCATACTTCAACAAACAATTTTATTGAACAATTAGCTGATCGTTTTATTGCACCTTCCGTTAGTTTTATCGATACCAATAAAGCAATCAATCTACTCATTCCTATACTGGAGGATATTAACGCTTATCTAAATATCCCAAGTTCTAAAGAAATTAGTGTGAAATTCTTATGCCATTGTGTTCATATGCTTGAAAGAATCATAAAAAAGGAGCCTCTTCAATATCCTAGATTGCTCCCCTTTATTAATAACAATAAGAAAATATTCCATTTCACAGAAAAACGTTTCAAAATTATAGAAGAAACATTTGGAATTAAAATCCCAAGCGATGAATTCGCCTATATATGTGAAATTCCCTTATTTATTAAGTAACAATTTAAATTTTCTGTAAATTAGAACTTCATTATTTCTCTAATACATTAATTGAAAACTACAATACTTTTTCTAATATATCTGCTATATACTCACTTGTATGTCCATCTCCATAAGGATTTTTAGCATTCGACATTTTTTGATAGGCTTCTTGATTTGTTAATAAACTAGCGATTTCATTATATAGATGATTTTCTTGGGTTCCCACTAATTTAAGCGTTCCAGCGCAAATTCCCTCAGGTCTTTCAGTCACATCTCTTAAAACTAATACTGGTTTCCCTAAAGCAGGAGCTTCTTCTTGAATGCCCCCACTATCCGTTAAAATCAGATAGGAAGCCTTTAAAAGATGATGAAACCCAATCACATCTAATGGTTCTGTTAATACCATTTTTTCTTGTTGATCAAAATATAATTTAGCTACCTCTTTAATAGATGGATTTAAATGGATTGGATAAATCACTTTAACATCAGAAAAATCATTTACTATACGACTAATTGCCTTAAAAATATGATGGAGTGGCTTGCCTAAATTCTCTCTTCTGTGAGCTGTTAAGACAATCAACCTATACCCTTTTGCCCATTCTAAAAGAGGATGATCAAATTTATGTGATAAGGTTTGTGTTAATGCATCAATCGCACTATTTCCCGTTATGTAGATATCTTCTTTATTTTTTCCTTCCTTTATTAAATATTCTGCTGCTTGTTTAGTAGGCGCAAAATGATATTTGCTTATTATTCCCACTGCTTGTCGATTAAACTCCTCTGGAAATGGGGCATTTAAGTTATAAGTTCTTAACCCCGCTTCCACGTGTCCAATCTTAATTCCTGAATAAAAACAAGCAAGTGCTGCTGAAAAAGTAGTGGTCGTATCTCCATGAACCAATACAATGTCTGGTACTTCCATTTCTAATACCTGTTTCATTGCAAGTAATACATTGCTTGTTACATCATATAAGGTTTGTTTTGGTTTCATAATTGATAAATTATAATCGCACTCAACATCAAATATCTTTAAAACTTGCTCCAACATTTCTTTATGCTGACCACTTACACAAACGCATACTTCAAAATGATTTCTTTGCTTTAATTCTTTTACAATAGGACACATTTTAATAGCTTCAGGTCTTGTTCCAAAGACTAACATAATTTTTTTCATAAGGCACCTTTCTTCCTATGATGGATAGTTATTAGATTGCCCTATAATCTGTTGTGTTATTCATACAAAACCTATTCATCTTCTGTATTTTACATGAATTTATTACTTTATGCATCTATCTGTATCATTTAAAAAGGCCTTACTAAGGGCCTTGTTTTTACTAATCTCTTCTAAATAAATCTCTTGTATAAACTTTTTCTATTACATCATCTAATTCACTATCATATCGATTGGCAATAATTGCATCACAGCTTGATTTAAACTCATTTAGATTATTGACAATTTGGCTTGAGAAGAAAGTTTTTGTATCATCTAAAGTCGGTTCATAGACAATCACTTTAGCGCCTTTTGCTTTAATACGTTTCATTACGCCTTGGATTGAACTTTGTCTAAAATTATCACTATTTGCTTTCATAGTTAAGCGATAAATACCAATCGTTACTTCTTTTTCAAGAGAACTATCATAATTCATGTCTTGATCATAATCATAATATCCTGCAAGATTTAATACACGATCGGCAATAAATTCTTTTCTAGTACGATTGCTTTCAACAATTGCCCCTATCAAATTTTCTGGCACATCTGCATAGTTTGCAAGTAATTGCTTGGTATCTTTTGGTAAACAATAGCCACCATATCCAAAAGATGGATTATTATAATGACCACCAATTCTAGGATCCAAACATACCCCTTCAATAATTTGCTTTGTATCTAACCCTTTCATTTCAGCATAAGTATCTAATTCATTAAAATAGCTTACACGTAACGCTAAATAGGTGTTCGCAAATAACTTAACAGCTTCTGCTTCTTGAAATCCCATGAACAAGACATCAGTTTCTTCTTTTAAAGAAGCATCTTTTAATAAACTTGCAAAAACATTGGCTTTTTGACATAACTCTTGGTCTAATTCATCCGTACTTACAATGATACGTGATGGATATAAGTTATCA
>JAWXUG010000076.1:0-7448 GCA_044432885.1 Erysipelotrichaceae bacterium
ATGTTTAATCGATGATTCAGAGTTGTTATACCCTTCAACCATTGCAACTCCATATAATGATAAAATACCTTCATCGCTAATCGTTGCACTGCTTAATAGTGTGTTATAAGCATGTTCAATATCAAGTTCACGCTCACTTACTTCAAGTACAACGCCACTACTTGTCGAATAAATATGATAATCATATCCATAATATGAATAGGTTAAATCAATATCGATATCAACTGCTGAGGTATCAGTATAGGCATCATGTGTTGTTTTAATATACAACTGATAGATTCCCTCACTAAATTGCATCACATCAATTTCACCGCCAATGAAACCTCCATACACATAATTGGTTGGTCCTAACATTACTGTTGTTAAATCAAAAGAGGTTTCACTATCATCTGATTGATCAACAAATAATAGTTGATGAGAAATGTCATCTAAACTGTATAAATAAATTCCTGGTTGATATGCTAAACCGATAATTTCAAGATTACTATCATATAAAGCAATTTCAGAAGTTTCAAGAATAAAATCCCCTTCTGCCTCATTTCCTGGTGCCTCTTCAATAATAGTTGAAGTAATAACTTTTATTGAATCACTATCAATATACCCAATGTCCCTACTAAAATCATAAGCTGTTGCTGGATAGCTAACCCCAGAACTTGTGCTTTGAATTAAGCTTCCATTGATATACATATTAGCTAACTGTGTCTTCATATATCCACTAGACATACTTTCTAATAGGATAACAGTATAATTTTTTTGATATGTTGCTCCATATTCAGTAGTATGGATTTCGTAAGTTCCATCGCTATTTTTATAAACTGATTCACTATAGGTTTCAACTATACCCACATCATATTTGTTATAATCAGTTAATGTACCATCATAATTATTATCTAATTTATCGATGCTATAAGCAATTGCTGCTACCTTAATGCCCCAATATGGATCGGCAGCATATTTAACATTAAATCCTGATCCTTTATTTCCAAAATGCATTCCAAAGAAAACAGCATTTTGAACATCAAGATAGTTTCTCAAGTTGTAAGCCATTTGCTCCATAACCCCTTGAGAAATAGACGAGAAGTAAGATGCCTGATCAGGATCACTATCAACCGCATTCCATCCAAACAAGTTATTTCTTTCTACTGCGTATTGGCTTCGTCCATTCCCTGATTCAAGGCATGCCAACGCATAAACCAACAATGCATTTACACCGTAAGAATTTTGATTATTAATAAAAGTCTGCCCTTCTCCAACCAGTTGTGATTGGGTACTCGTTAAATTTGTATAGCTTGTAGAAGTTGGTTTACTTGTATAGCCAAGAGAATTCATATAGCTATCAAAAGTACTTGCTGAAATTGAAGTTGTAGAGCGGGCTGGAAGAAATTGATAGTAGCTATAATATTCTCCCACATAATTCGTGTAGTTTCGATCACTATAATAAGTTTCATGATCATAGCTATAATAAATATCGCCAACACTCATCCAATCACTAGCTGGTCCAATTGCACTGGTATACTCTGCAGTATAGCCACCTAATGCCCAACCCGAAAAATAATGATAAACGACATCCGTATAATTACCATTTTGAACAACCTCAAAATAAGATTGACGAGGAATAATCGTAAACGGGTCTTCTGAGTTATCCGAAGTATTTCCACCGATAGTAATACTTAATCCATTAGTAATAAATTTCATAGGAATTAAGTCAACATCCTTTACATCAACAAATCCATCAAAACCAACTAAATCAATGGTTAAGGTTCCACTTCCAGATCCATTGTAGCTCGTAGTAACAGGATTAGCTAACTCACGATGTTGGGTAACATAGGTTGTTTTGCGATAGATATGATAATCTACATTTTGTGTAATCGTTAAGGTAGTACTTGAAGATGAGCGCTTAGGGTAAGAATAAGCAATCCCACTGTTAATAGCGATAATTTTCGTTGGAGAAAGAGAGCTATCATGACGAATTACATAATCATCTCCTTTGGTTGCTAAAGCAGTCTTCGCTTCTGCAAAAGTACTGTAACATGCAACCTTATCAAAACCTCCTGAGTCATTTACCCAGGCTAATTCATATGTTCCAGAACATGACATTGCATAAGATACAGCCGCTTCTACTTCTGTGACTTCTATTACATTAAGTGAGATGCATAATGTGCTCATCAACACTAAACTCAAAAGTATTGAAAATATTTTTCTCATTTAGCCTCCTATAAATCCACATAGATGGAAATCCATTCATCACTTCCAACTAGTTTTATTTTTAATCTACCTGTATATTTAATTGGTTCTTGATCAGGATTTAAAGCCATAAACAATAACGTTCCGCTACCCTCTTCACTAATCACTTGACCAATAATATTATCATATTTCATCGATTTAAATTGTTCATTTAATGCAACAAACACATCTCCTGAACCTTCAACTTCGTACATTGCTTCTTCAATTTCAACCGTGTCTTGATCTAAGGAAACAGCAGTTACTTTAAATGCATAAACTTGTGCGGTCGATGGATATTGATAAACTTCTGAGTATCCATCATCATAAGTGCGGGTGATTTCATCGCCTGTAATTTCTATTGCATCTGAAACGACCATTTCAAAGGTTGCTCCATCTGTAATAACATCATCACTTTTATAATATAAAGCAGAACCATCCGTAGTAGCATCCGTTAAGTCAAACACCAATTGATTTTGTGTTAAGTCAATATTAACCGTTAACTCATCCAAAGCTTTATCTTCATATGGAATAAAAATATTCAACATATAAGATTCTTCCTTAGCATCTATATCAAAAGAAACATTTTGCTTCACTAAATAATAATTATTAAGAATTAATTGATTCGTGAAGTCACTCAATTCATCTAAATGAATACCCTCATCCGTTGTCAAATCACTCAAATTAATACTGTAATCAGCATCTAATTTTTGAATGCGAATTCGGGCGATAATGAATCCAAATTCTAAATCATTTAAGTCATATACACTATATTCAACAAGCGCTACATTCGCTTGCTTATCTTCATTTAATTCAACTTCTTCACTAACAGTAGGAGTCAGCTCATACTCATCATATTCAAAAGAGCTACTCATATAAATACCGATAGCTATAAAAATACAACATAATAATGCAAGTGCACTATAAATATAAATCTTTTTAATTTTCATATAATCACCTATTTAATTATAGCATAAATAAAAGAATAAAAAAAAGTATCCGAGGATACTTTATCATTTACTAATCTAAATTTTTTTGGAAATTCCAGCTATCCAAACACATTTCATCAATGCCAAATTCAGCCTTGAATCCTAATTGTTCAAATGCCTTTTTAGTATCGGCGTAACATGAAGCAACATCTCCAGGTCTTCTTTCAGCAATCTTGTATGCAATTTCTTTTCCACAAGCTTTTTGATAGGCATCTTTAACTTGAAGCACACTATATCCTGTTCCTGTGCCAATGTTGAATTGGTCAACGCCCTTATGTTGTGCTGCAAAATCAATTGCTTTTAAATGTGCTTTCGCAAGGTCTACTACATGGATATAATCACGCACACCCGTTCCATCAACAGTATTATAATCATCACCAAATACCATTAATGCTTCACGCTGTCCTGTTGCTACCTGTGCAATATAAGGAACTAAATTGTTTGGAATACCATTTGGAATTTCTCCAATCAACCCTGATTTATGTGCTCCAATTGGATTGAAATATCTTAATAAGACTACTGATAATTGTTTATAAGCTACTGAAAGATCCGTCAAAATTTGTTCATTTTGTAGCTTAGTTGTTCCGTATGGATTCGTTGTACTTAAAGGAAAATCCTCTGTAATAGGTACTGTATGTGGATCCCCATATACTGTAGCACTTGAACTAAAAACGACATTATTCACATCATGTTTCAACATTAATTCATATAAATTCAATGAGCCAATAATATTGTTTTGATAATATACTAGAGGCTTAATTACTGATTCCCCTACTGCCTTATAGCCGGCGAAATGAATAACAGAATCAAAGTTGTACATTTTAAACACTTCGTCAAGTCCCTCTTTATCTAAAATGTCTACTTGATGAAATAATGGACGCTTTCCCGTAATACTTTCAATTTTATCCAAAACTCCAATGGAAGCGTTATAAAGATTATCCACAATAACCACTTCATCGTTGCGATTTAATAGCTCTACCACTGTGTGTGAACCAATAAATCCAAGCCCTCCTGTAACTAATACTTTCATCTTTACTCTCCTTCTATATCTCTGTTAATCTCTTGTTTCGAGAACCAGTAGATAACCACAAATAAGATAACCCCTGCTATTAATGAGCTTATCAGTGTTGCATTAAAAGTAAAGACAAGCCCACTATTCATATATAATTCTACCAAAGAGCCCACTAATAAGCCTAAGATAGCCATATAAGTAAATTGTTGATATTTTGCAAGTAAAAAAGAAATCAATTTTGCCCCTCCTAGAATCCCAAACACAGCACCAAGTCCTGCTGGAATTAATAAAGGAATGTCAAAGTTACCAATAACTTGTACATAAATCGTTTCATACATTCCCATGATAATGAGGATTAAAGAACCACTAATCCCTGGAATAATCATTGTAACAGTAGCAATGGCCATACATATAAAAATCACCACAAAAGATTTAACTGATAAAGTTGTAAATAAGATTTCATTTGAACTTTCTGTTCCACCCATCATACTTAACACAACCATAATACCAAAAGTAATTAAAAATGGAATCCAGCTTACTGTTGAAACACGATGCTTACTTCCTTTTGCCTTATGATAAATTAAAGGCAAACTTCCAAGCACAACACCGATGAATCCAGAATAGGTTTGTGTCGCATAATTGGATAGTAAATAACCCATTATTTTACTCAAGCCAACAATCCCAATAGCTACACCAATTCCCAAAGGAATTAAAAAACCTAAATTCTTCTTAATGACTTTAAAATTTAATGTAATAGATTCCATTAAACGATCATAGAAATTTAAGATAATTGCCATGGTACCTCCACTTACTCCTGGAATTACATTAGCAACACCCATTAAAAGGCCAAATAATACATATTTAATCTTCTCGTTCATATATCCTCCTAAAATAGTCTTAGTATATCTTGATAGGTTGCCATTAGCATTAACCCTAATAATAATAGCATACTCCCTACCATAATCGCAGATTCTAATCTAGAATTTATTTTTTTTCCTAAAATTAATTCAAAGAAGGTAATTGCAACACGACCTCCATCTAAAATTGGTAAAGGTAATAAATTAAAGATTCCTACATTCAAAGAGAGTAATGCAACCAGTAACATAAAAGTTGAAAATCCCATCGATACAGCCTGACTTGTCGTTTGATAAATCCCAACAGGCCCTGATAAATTATCTGTATTTGCTTCTATGAATAAATCAGCAAAAGCACTGAAAATTAATTTTGTATTAGAAATTAAATAATCTGTTGCAAAATTAAAGCTACTAATAAGGGTTGTTTTTACCTCAACAGCCTCTGGCAACATAATTCCTACTTGATAGACCCCATATTCATCTATAAAAACAGGCGTTACTTCTATCTCTAATAAGCTGTCATCTCTTTGTACAGTATATAAGAATGGACCATCATCAGTTTGTGTATACACAAGGATGTCGTTATAGGTTTCAGGATAGATGATATTTCCATCTTCAAACTCAATTGAAATGATTTGATCCCCTTCCTCAAACCCTGCAACCTCAGCAGGTGTTCCCTCAGCTACGCCACCTACCACAGCTTCTTGTGGTAGGTAATAAGATCCTGCAGAAAAAATAATTCCTGTAACAATCACCCATGCCAAAATAAAGTTCATAAATGCACCCGCAAGCATGATGACAATTTTTTTCCATTTACTAATTCCATTTAAGGTTCGCTCATATGGAACTTCTACATCCACTGAGGTTTCTAAACTATTTTCATTATCCCCAGCCATTGCAACAAAGCCACCAATTGGCAATAAACGAATGGCATAGGTCGTTTCTTTCCATTTTTTTGACCATAATAATTTTCCCATCCCAATAGAAAATTCATGGCAATAAACATTAAATATTTTTGCGGCAATCAAGTGTCCAAATTCATGAATCACTACAATTACACATAATAAAATAACAAAACTAATTATTGTAAGCATCCACATTTATCCTTTCACGCACATAGCTTCTAGTATTTAAATCACAATCAAATATATCTTGCAAACTAACCTCTTTACAATATTCAAGATGTTTCAATGCATCCATAATATAAAATTCAATTGCTAAAAACTCTATTTCGCCCTTTAAAAATGCTGCATTTGCTACTTCATTTGCGGCATTTAAAATACATGGTGCATTCCCTAGTGCACGTCCTGCTTCATAAGCCACTTTTAATAGTGGAAAACGGTTAAAATCTAATGCTTTAAAAGTAAGTGTTCCTATTTTAGCTAAATCTAAATTTTCTGTTTCAAGAGTAAGCCTAGCTGGATAACTTAAAGCATATTGGATGGGCAGCCTCATATCAGATAAGCCAAGTTGTGCCATTTGTGAGCCATCTTGATATTCTACGAGTGAGTGAACAATACTTTGAGGATGCATTAAGACATCTATTTGATCATAATCTACCCCAAATAACCAATGGGCTTCAATCACTTCAAATCCCTTATTCATCATCGTAGCACTATCAATCGTTATTTTAGCCCCCATCGCCCAATTCGGATGATTTAAGGCATCTGAAACACTAACCCCTTTTAATTCATCTCGTGTTTTATCACGGAAACTGCCTCCACTTGCAGTAATAATTAACTTGCGAATTTCACTTATTTTATTTCCTTGTAAGGCTTGAAATATTGCTGAATGTTCACTATCAATAGGTAAAACTGAAACATTATGTTTTTTCGCTTCTGCCATAACAAATTCACCCGCTACAACCAATGTTTCCTTATTTGCCAAAGCTATTTCTTTGTTAAGTTTAATCGCCTCTAAAGTTGGCTTAACCCCAACAAAGCCAACAAGTGCATTAACCACTACATCACATTCTACATTTACCAAATCAATTAATCCTTGATCTTCAAAATAAAATTGTATATGAGGATATTCTTTAATTAAAGATTCATTATAGGTTTGTACACATACGTGACTTACCTCTATTTTCGACAAAATATCCCTTAATACTTCTATATTTTTGCCAACACTTAAGGCCACTATTTTAAATTCTTCACTATGTTTTAAACACACATCAATGGTTTGTAAACCAATAGAGCCACTAGCACCTAAAAGTACAATTTTTCTCATATAATAACTCCTATAAATCCATATACGACAATTAAACAAAATAATAAACTATCTACACGATCCAACATACCTCCATGTCCTGGAAATAAAGAACCAAAATCCTTCGCTTGATAATGACGTTTTAATAAACTTTTTAAATTCTTC
>JAWXUG010000077.1:0-7445 GCA_044432885.1 Erysipelotrichaceae bacterium
TGGCGATTTACAAGAAGGTGTTTGTCAAGAGTCACTTAGTTTGGCTGGTACGTTGCAACTTAAAAAATTAATAGTTCTTTATGATTCTAATGATGTCCAATTAGATGGTGAAGTTAGTATGGTTAATACCGAAAATGTTAGACTGAAATATGAAGCAATGGGATTTGATTACTTTTTAGTTGAGGATGGTACTGATTGTGATGAAATTAGTGCAGCTATTGATGCAGCTAAGAGCAGTTTGAAACCTTCATTAATTGAGATAAAAACACAAATTGGATATGGTTCCCCATTGGCTGGTGATTGCAGTTCTCATGGTGCTCCTTTAGGTCAAGCAAATACTTTAGAATTAAAAGAGTATCTTGAATGGACATATGATGAGTTTGAAATACCTGAAGAGTGTTATGAATTTTATAATAAAAATGTAACAGTTCGTGGAGAAAAAGCGAATACATTATTTAATAAAATGTTATCAGAGTATCAAGATGAGTATCCTGATGACTATGTGGAGTTAGAACAATATTTGAATGATGATTATGTTTTAGATTTATCGGCTTTGCGTAAATATAATTTAGATTTTTCTGAACCAACTAAAAATATTAGCGGTCATGCTATTGCGGATATTAGTATGCAATTACCTTTTGTGGTAGGAGGGTGTGCCGATGTGGTAAATACTACTAAGGCTCGTGGATCTAATGGTAATTATAGTGTTGATAATCGTGTTGGACGTAATATTATGTATGGGGTTCGAGAATTTGCGATGGGTGCTATTGCGAACGCAATTACCTTATATCATGGTTTTAGAGGATTTGCTGGGTGTTTCTTAGTGTTTAGTGACTATATGAAGCCTGCTTTACGTCTTGCGGCTTTAATGAAGACACCGACAGTTTTTACTTTCTCTCATGATACAATTGCTGTAGGTGAAGATGGGCCTACTCATCAACCGATTGAGCAATTGACAATGCTTAGAAGTATTCCTAATTTCAATGTTATTCGTTCTTGTGATGCTAATGAAACTAATTATGGATATCAAATTGCATTTAATTCGAAAACTACTCCAACCGCAATTATTACAACTAGACAAGCGTTGCCTACTTTACCTAATACTTCTTATAATTTAGTAGCTAAGGGTGCTTATAATGTTTTTACACCAAGTAATGAAGAAGATGTTGTTGTTGTTGCATGTGGTAGTGAGGTTCACTTAGCTTTAGATGTTGCTAAAGAACTAGAGCAAGCTGGTGTTTATGTTCGTGTTGTTTCGATGCCTTCTATGTTTTTATTTGATCAACAATCTGATAAGTATAAAGAGACAATTTTGCCTAAAGACAAGAAAATTATTGCTTTAGAGATGGGGCATCCAATGTGTTGGTATAAATATACTCCATATGTATATGGTATTGATACTTTTGGAGAGAGTGGACCTGCTAAGGCAGTTTTAAATAAGTTTGGTTTTACTACTGAAAAGTTTAAAGGATATGTATTAAAAATTATTGGATAAAAATTATGATAAAGCAATTGGGATATTATTATTCTAGTTGCTTTTTCTTTTTTTCATCATAAAATTTTGTGAATCACTTAAGGTGCTTATGGTATTAAAAAAAACCGATAAACTAATTATCTAAAAATAGGATAATTAAGCCATTTATCGGTTTTATTTTATGTTTTTTAAGCTTTTACTTCTATAAAATATTCTTCTAATTTTTTGTATACATCAGTTCCTAAATCTTGATAAATCTCTGCTTTAGTTCCTTCGGTATTTAAAATTATTGATGGGTGATATGCATCGTATTGAGTTATTTCATCCATTTCTTCATCAGCTAAAATTTCTTCATAAACTGCTTGGATTGTAGGGCAGTAACCTACATAGTAAGCATTTGCTAAAGAATTATCAAAATCTAATAAATAATCAATAAATTTATGTGCTAATTCAACATTTTGAGCTGTTTTAGGAATGGCAACACCATCAAAGAAAATATTGTTGACATCTGTTGGAGCATATATTCCATAAGTGATTTCTTTATCGTTATCTAAAGATGTGTATAATTGATCAAAGAAATCTCCTGAGTATACTAAACTTAAATCTAAGTTTTTAGATGAGATGTCCACTTTTAAATCATCTGTTCCCCACATATTAAAACTTGTGTTTTTTAATAAGTCTCTACAAGCTTGTAATTCAGTTTCATCAGTAGTATTAATACTGTATCCTAAATACATTTGAGCTGCTGCGAATGCATCGCGACTAACATCGTACATTCCTACTTTTGTACCTGAAGGTAGTAAATCATGTTCAAATAATGACGCCCAACCATTTTCCAATATTACTTCTTCTAATCCGTCAACAGTGTTATTGTACATTATTCCTAATGAGCCCCAAAAATAAGGGATGAAGTAATTATTGTAGTCTGTTTCCGCAATTAATTCATCTAATCCATCAGAGTACATATTTTCTTCGTAATTTGTTAATAAAGAAAAGTCGATTTCATATAACAAGTCTTCACTTTTCATTTTTTCAATCATATAATCACTAGGAAACACTAAATCATAAGGTGCGGTCGTACCACCTACAATTTGTGAATACATTAATTCGTTTGATTCTTGTGTTTGATAATGTATTGTTACATTGTATTCCTTTTCAAAATTCGTAATTAGCTCTGTGTCCATGTATTCGCCCCAGTTTAGAATATATAATTCTTCTTTGGAATTTGAGCATGCACTAAGGCATGTTGTCACTGCTGCAATCGCAACTAAAGTTAAAATTTTACGCATTTTTTTTGCTCCCTTTTTTTCTATTTTTTATATATAAATATATCAAAATACCAATAACTGTTATAATAACAATTGATGTGTTATAAGCATAAGCTTTTGGCCATGTGTTATTTTTGGTATTTTTTAAATTTCCATATAACCATATGGAGAAATTATTCATAGTTGCTCCACTGACGAAATAGGAAATAACAAAATCATCAATACTCATTGTAAATGCAAGAAGCATTCCACTGAATATTCCTGATTTAATCGATGGAATAATTACTTTGCGTAAAGCATAAGTAGGTCTGCAACCTAAATCTAATGCAGCATCGTACAAATTAGGGTCCATCTCTCCTAATTTAGGTAATACACTTAAAACGACATAGGGTGTTGAAAATAGCACATGTGCTATTAACACTGTCGTGAAACCTAACATATATTGAATGCCGATGATTTGTCCAATTAAACTAAAAATTAGTAATAAGAAGATACCTGTGACGATATCTGCATTTAAAATTGGCACGTTATTAAAGAATATCATTCTTTTTTTAGCTTTACGGTTTAGTGAATTTATCCCAATTGCTGATAATGTTCCTAAAATCGTTGAAATAATGGTTGAAAGAAAAGCTATTGTGAAAGTATTATAAATAGCTTTTACTAAACTAGAATCATTGATAAGTGTGATGTACCATTTGAATGTAAAACCAGTGAAATCAGTACCTGTACCATCATTGTTAAATGATAGTAACGCTATTAGAAGTAGAGGGAAATACATTAAAAATAATACAAAAGATATGAATAAAATTTTTAGTATTTTCAAACTTATCCTTTTTATTTTTCTGCTGGTTGGTTCCTCAATTATAATTATATCATTCGTTATCATAATAAGGTTTCACCATCCTCATCTATTTTACTAATTAAGAATAGAGCACCAAATACAAAGATTATAACTACCAACGATGCTAGACTACCTACATTATATGATCCGGTAGTACCTTTGAAATTTTTTTCTATAATATTACCGATTAATTGTATGTTACCGTTAGAAATAATGTATGGGATAGTGAATCCCATGGCACATGGTAGGAAAACCATTGTAATACCACTTGTGATTCCTTTTAGAGACAGTGGTAATGTTACTTTGAAGAAAGTAGATATATCATTTGCACCTAAATCCATTGAGGCTTCAATTAAACTTTTATCCATTTTTTCTAGTACAGTATAAATAGGGAAAATCATAAATGGCAAATAGATTATAATCATGGCTATAACTACTGCAGATTCTGTACCGCTTAAATCTAAACTGATGTTAAAAACATTTTTCATGAATCCTTCTGGTTGTAAAATACGGTTTATTGTTTCAACCCGTAATAATAAATTTGTCCACATTGGAATTAAAAATATTAATAAAAATAAGAATTTATTTTTAAATTTTGAGGTTGATACGATATAAGCAATTGGGTATCCGATAATTAGTGAACCTAATGTTGCGAGTAAGCCTAATTTTATCGAAAGCCAAAATGCTTTCGCATAGGTGGCGTTAAATACTTTGCTAAAATGATCTACACTAATTGTAGCGGTGTTAAATTGTAAATAACTAATATCCATAAATGATATAAGAAGCATAACTATCAGAGGAATACCAGTTAAGATAATCATCCATACTAGGTATGGGAAAGATAACTTCTTGAATTTATCCATTGACTTTCATTAGGTGGATTTCATATGGATCAACATTCAATCCAATTTTGTCTCCAACACTTACAAGTTCATAATTATGAATTACAAATTCCATTCCTGCAATATTTGCACAAATTTCAAAATGTACTCCTTTAAAAACAACTGATTCAACGATTCCTGCTAATTTAGCTTCTTCTGCAGGCACGATATCAAAGTCTTCAGGTCTAATAACAACGTCACATACCTCATCTTCAATGAAGTCTTCATCGACACACTCAAATTTATTATTCATAAATTCGACAATCTTATTACCACAATATTTACCACGAATAATATTTGATTCACCAATAAAGTTTGCAACAAAGCGATTTTTAGGCTCGTTGTATATATCTTGTGGTGTACCAATTTGTTGAATAACACCATCGTCCATTACGACAACAGTATCACTCATCGTTAAGGCTTCCTCTTGATCATGTGTTACAAATATAAATGTTATTCCTAATTCACGTTGCATTTCTTTTAACTCATATTGCATCTCTTGACGTAGTTTTAAATCAAGTGCTGCAAGTGGTTCATCTAACAATAATATTTTTGGCTTATTAACAATCGCACGAGCGATTGCAATACGTTGTTGCTGCCCACCTGATAGGGTATCTATCTTACGATTTTGTAATTCGTCTAATTTAACTAACTTTAAGGCGTTTGTTACTGCGTCGTTAATTTGATTTTTGGTCATCATTAGTGATTTTGCACTTTTAAGTTCAGCGTCTCTTTCGTGTTTAACTTTTTTTAAGTTTCGTTCTAATTTATCTAATTCTTCCCAAACTGCTATTTTTTTAAGTTCTTTTAACTCTTGTGTGTATTTTGTAGATACTTTTGCTTTATCTTCTTTTTTTTCATAAACTTCCGTATCTATTAATGTTTGAATTTCTTTAATTCTTAATTTAGCTGTTTTAACTTCATCATCTTTTTCCCATTCGATGTCAATTTGTTCTTCAAGATTTTTGATGATTGGGTAATATTTATCATTTGTTTTAGTTGTTCTATCGTTAATTAGTTTTTCTTTTTCTTCTAAAATTTTATTTTTAATTTCTTTTTTTAAGGCAGTTAATTCCAACTTAAGTTGCTTTTTTTCTTCTGATGTAATATTTTTTTTATTTAATTTGATTTGAATGTCTTTGCGTTGATTTTCGAATTTTCGTCGCACACTACTTTTTAAATCTTGGAAGATACGGTTGTAATTTCTTAGTCCAAACGCAACGTTGTCAAAGACATTTAAATGTGGAAATAGAGCATATCTTTGAAAAACGGTGTTGATTGGTCTTTCGTAAGGTGGTAAATTATTTACTAATTCACCATCTAAAATGATTTCACCGCTGTTAGGTAATTCAAAGCCACCAATCATTCGTAATGTAGTTGTTTTTCCGCAACCAGATGGACCTAGAAAGGTTATAAACTCTTGTTCATTTATATATAAATTTAGATTTTTTACAACTTCGTTGTCATCGTAACTTTTGCAGATGTTGTTTAGTTCAATAAGTTTTTTAGTCATTTTTAGTCCTCCTAGAAGTTTGGTGGGCTTGAAACCCAAATTAATTTTGCCTCTTGAGATGTTTCATTAATTATATAATGAGTTGAATCGGTAGTGATATAGAATGCTTCACCGGTTTTACAAGTTTGTTTTTGTTTTCCTGATATAACTTGTATTTCCCCTTCTAATACATATCCAAATTCTTGGCCATCGTGCGGGTGATCCTCTAATACTTGTGAATATGGTTTTATACATACTAATATGGGTTCCATAAATAATTTTTGACTAGTTGGAACTAACCAATTAATAGTGTAACCATCAAATTCTTTTTCAAACTGCTCTTCTTCACTAAATACGATTTTCTTAATACTTTCTTCATAAAAAAAATCACTAAGTGTTGTTCCTAAAACCTCTAAAATATGTGTTAATGTCTGGATAGAAGGACTTGTTTTATTGTTTTCTAGTTGTGATATATAACTTTTGGTTAATTCGCACCTGTTAGCAAGTTCCTCTTGTGTTAATGTTAAGAGTATTCTTAATCTTTTGATTTTCACGCCTATGTCCATAATAACATCCTCCTATTTGTTGCTTGTTAACATAAAGTTAAGTTTAGCTTAACTTCAATAACTAAGAATTATTATAAAATTTTTCCTAGATATTGTCAATATTTTTTAAAAAAATGCAAAAAAAAAATCCCGTAAGGAATTTTTAAAATATTAATTTTAATATATTTGTTATGACATTATCTTCATAAAAATATTTAGCAATAGAGTATGTCTCCTCCTCTAAATGCATTTGACTAGTTAGGAAAGGACCTATTGCATCGTTAATAGAACTTATTTGTAAAATTAAAGCTAAGAGAAAAAATGCGATATATAATGCTACGACATAAATAATTGATGCCCATCCTATACCTAATATTCCATCGATTAATTTGAATAGCGAAGAAGTTCTAAGCATTGAAGCCATTAATTTTAATAAGAAGAATAGAATTGTAGTTCCAAATAGCAACATGAGAAACGCTATAACATTTATGGCGAATTCTGATATTATTTCACTAATGGTAATTGCGATATCCTCCGAATTAATTTTGTCAGAGAGCGCAGTAGTTAAGATATTTGAAATAAAGTCTGGCAAACCTAATTCGTCCATTAGATTTGTTAACGCCTCTTCTGAATTTGTATTAATGTCTTGGAGTGTTTCTGATTCTAAAACATTATTGTAGATGTTTTCTGCGATTGGTTCTTGCCATCCCCATTGAATTAATAGATTGGCTAAACTACCGAAAAATATAAGTGCGAATATTAGACCACACAGTGAACTAGCCAATTTTATGATGCTTTTTATAAAACCTATTTTAAAACCAATAATTAAGGTTACTAAAAATAATATTATGATTATACCGTCTAAGATCAAACGAATCACCTCTTTAACTTTATTATATTCCAAAATTCAACAATTGTCTATACTAGTAAAAAAAACATTCGAT
>JAWXUG010000078.1:0-7373 GCA_044432885.1 Erysipelotrichaceae bacterium
CTCTATGGGATATACACCAGATCGTATTGTCATCTTAGATAATGGGCAAATCGCAAGTATCCAAGAGGGTCATTTGAAATCTACCAAAGAATTTCTACAATTAGAGGAAACGATGATTGATGGAAATGAAAAATTAGATGTAGGTGGAATGGTATTAAAAGATCGTGATACCTTATCAACAGATGGTGTAATTGTTGTGGGGGTGGTGATAAATCATCGCACAAAAGAATTGATTGGTGGGCCAGATGTACAGTCAAGAGGAGTTATCTATTTAAAAGATGCCGATTATATTATGAAACAGTTAGGGGATATATTGATTAACACAATTAATACAGCGGTGAGTGAAAAGCGCTATGAAAATATGCAAGCGAGAATGGATGCTAAAGATAAAATGAACCGTTATATGGTTAAAGAAACAGGAAAGCGTCCGATGATTTTACCAGCAATTGTTGAAATCAATTTAAGTGAGTAAAATGGCTAGAAAAAAGAAAACAACTGCAAGTGAAACTAAAGTTATTGCGATGATCTGTGTGATCATCGTTTTGACATTGTCACTGATTACCTTATGTCAATTTGGCGTTTTTGGTACAGTGAGTGCCACTTTATTTAAATATTTGTTTGGAAACTTCTATTATTTTCAACTATGTTTAATTGTTTTGTGGTCAATTTACTATTTATTTTATAAAAAGAAACATCCACTTACAAAAAAAGTGATTGCAGGATGGTTATGCTTAAACATTGCCATTTTATTGCTTTCTTCCATTCGTTTACAAGGTGCAAATGGAATAAATGTAATAACTGAATATGTAGAACATACATTTGATTATTTTAATGGCACATTAACCGATTTTTCAGGTGGTTTGTTTGGAAATTTTCTTTATGCGATTTCTTCCTATTTGCTTGAACAAATAGGAAGTATAGTATTGGGAATAGCCCTCTTACTAATCAGCTTATTGTTACTTATTAAAGTGGAAGTATATCAAAATATTGCCCGCTACTTTGATGAACAAAAGGCAGATCGTGAAAGACAAAAACAAGCTGAAAAAGCATTGAAATCAAGAAAACAACAGGTTAAGGTTACGCCTGTTACAGAAGTGAAACAAGAGGAAAAACCAGCTAAGAAAAAATCAATCTTTATCCAATATGATGATGTATTAAAAGAAGAATCGATGAATGAAGAGATGAACGCATCAGATACAATAAATCCTGTATCGCCCGTTGAACAAATTTTACAAGAGCCAGCATCAACTGCTGATGCAAGTAAAAAGCCAGCTAGCAATAAATACACACTGCCAAGTTATCGTGTAGTATTGGATACGATGCCTGCCAAAAATAAGAATAATATCAATGAAACAAGCGCTAAAGTAAAAGGGGCTAAAGTCATTGAAATTTTAAATAACTTTGGGATTAAGGCGGAATTAATTGCCATCCATATCGGACCAGCGGTTACGAAGTTTGAATTAAAGCCTGATAGTAGTGTAAAAGTTAGTAAGATTATGAATATTCAAGACAATATTAAAATGGAATTAGCTGCTAGAGATATTCGTATTGAAGCACCAATTCCTGGTAAAAATGCCGTTGGGATTGAAATTCCAAATGTTGAATCGGTTGCTGTAAAGATGGTTGAATTAATTAATCAGGTTCCAGATTCGATTAAGCATAAAGAAATGTTATTTGTTTTGGGTAAAGATTTAATGGGAAATCCAATTTATTGTGAGCTTGATAAAATGCCTCACTTATTGATTGCAGGAGCTACAGGTAGTGGTAAGTCGGTATGTATGAATACGATTATTACCTCATTCTTATTAAGAATGAAACCTAATGAAGTTAAATTATTATTGATTGACCCTAAAAAAGTTGAATTTACACCCTATCATAACATCCCTCATCTAATAGGACCGGTTATTAGTGATGCTCAAGAAGCGAGTAATGCGTTGAAGATTATTGTTAATAAAATGGAAGAAAGATTTGATTTATTTGCGAAGGTTGGTGTAAGAAACATTCAGGCATATAATGAGAAAGTTGCTTTTTCAAATGAAGAAGGATTGTCTAAAATGCCGTTTATTGTGGTGATAATTGATGAGTTAGCTGACTTAATGGCAATTGCTGGTAAGGAAGTTGAAATGAGTATTCAAAGAATCACTCAATTAGCACGTGCATCAGGAATCCATTTAATCGTAGCCACTCAACGACCGAGTACAGATGTTATTACAGGAATTATCAAATCAAATATTCCATCAAGAATATCCTTTGCAGTAGCAAGTGGTATTGATTCTCGTACGATTATTGATAGTGTAGGAGCAGAGCGATTGTTAGGCAATGGAGATATGTTATATCTACCAATTGGAACAAGCGCTGGTGTACGTCTACAAGGAGTTTATGTGAGTGATGATGAGGTTAAACGTATTACAGACTTTGTTAAAGCACAAGCAAGACCGTTTTATGATGATGCTTTCATTCGACTTGAGGGAGTTACAAGTAGTGAGGATGTAGCTGTATTACGAGCTAATGAAGATCCTTTATATGATGAAATTAAAGCTTATGTGATAGATATGCAAAAAGCGAGCACCTCGCTTTTACAAAGACGTTTTGGCATTGGCTACAATAGGGCAGCAAGAATGATTGATGTATTAGAGGAAAATGGAATCATTGGTCCGGTGCAAGGATCTAAGCCAAGAGATGTCTATATCAAAAAGGAGGACTTAGAAAATAATGAGTGAATTTTTAAAAATTGTCCAAGATGAAAGTTTAACTTATCATCAACAAATGATTGCGATGGCAAGACTTGCTGAAAGTCTTGACGACACCTTAGTTTATCATCCAAATTTTTTACAAGCAAAAAAAGAAGGAATTATCTGTGATTTGAATGAAGGGGTAACTCCTTATCGTCCAAGATATATTGTGCCTGATTATCGTATCTTGATGGAAAAAGGTTCTGCTTTTTTGGGGTTAGACAAACCGACAGATTTAATGGAAGCATGTAATTATTTACTAATTATGTATCAACATGTGCCATCTATTACCGCTTTTCCAGTTTTTCTAGGAAATTTTGATGAATTATTAGAACCTTTCGTTATAAAAGAAGAGCGAAGCTTTGCAAAAAAAATATTAAAACTTTTCTTATTAAATATTGATCGAACACTAACAGATTCGTTTGTCCATGCAGATATTGGTCCAATGGCAAGTGTTACGGGTGAATTATTATTAGAATTAACTCAAGAAATGCAACTCGCTATTCCTAATCTTACATTAAAGTATGATGAAAAAATAACGCCACGCTCATTTGCTGAAAAGGCAGCTGTGTGTATGATGTATACAGCTAAACCATCTTTTGCTAACCATGCAATGTTTACAAAAGAATGGGGAGAAGATTATGCGATTGCCTCATGTTATAATGGCTTATTGATACAGGGAGGCGGATATACGCTTCCTCGTTTAAGGTTATATGAAATGAGTAAGAAGGCAAAAGATGTGGATGACTTTATGAATCGTGTCTTACCTTTCTATACCCAATTAATATTAGATTTTATGGATCAAAGAATTCGTTTTATCGTTGAAGAATCTTCTTTCTTTAAATCGAATTTTCTTGTTAAAGAAGCGTTTGTCACTCGTGAGAAATTCACAGGAATGTTAGGCGTTGTTGGGACAGCAGAATGTGTAAATAACTTACTTGGAATTAAAAATGGTTATGGTTATGACAAACAATGTGATGATTTAGCGGAAGAAGTTTTAGCTAAAATTGAAGCATTAGCTAATGCACATCATGGATTATATTGTAGTGCAACCGATCATCATTATCGTTTACATGCACAAGTGGGAATTGATTCTGATGGACGTGAAAATTCACCTGGGGCAAGAATTCCAGTTGGACAAGAACCTGTCATTTTAGAACATATTATGCATAGTGGAAGATTTCATAAATATTTTCCTACAGGAATTGGCGATATATTTAAGTTAGATGAAACATGGATTAAAACCCCAGGGGCGATTGTGGATATTATCAATGGTGCATTTACACATCAGATGAGATATTTTTCGGCATATAATGCAGACAGTGATGTTGTGCGTGTAACAGGTTATCTTGTTAAACGTAGTGAATTAGCAAAATTAGATTCAAATCAACAATCTTTAAATAATGCTTCTATTTTTGGGAAAGGAGCTCGAGATTTTGGGGCTGCATTAGACCGTAAAATTGAAACGTTAAAATAAGATGGCCGCAAGGTCATCTTATTCTATTAGAATGTAAGGAGAATTTATGGAAGCCAAAGTGAATCGTATTATACCATTCTCAAATGTAGATGGTCCGGGAAATAGGATGGCTATTTTTTTACAAGGATGTCCTTTTAACTGTTGGTACTGTCATAATCCTGAAACCATTAACTCATGCATCCATTGTGGACAATGTATTTCTTCATGTGACTCTAATGCATTAACATTGGTAAATGAAAAAGTCGTTTGGAATCCTTTAAAATGTATTGGATGTGATTGTTGTATCCAAGTCTGTGAACATTGTGCAACCCCTAAAATTACCATGTATACGGTGGAGCAGTTAATGGATAAAATACGTTATCAGAAAGCTTTTATTCAAGGAATTACTGTAAGTGGGGGTGAATGCATGATGTATGCATCCTTTATTGAGGCATTAGCTATAGCTTGTAAGAATGAAAATATCTCGATGTTGATCGATTCAAATGGATATCAAGATTTTAGTAAGTATCCTGTATTAATGGAGCATATTGATGGGGTTATGTTGGATGTTAAAGCCTATGATGCATCCTTTCATCAGTTGTTGACAGGAAGTGATAATGAGGTTGTTTTAAAAAATCTTAGCTACTTATTAAGTATTAATAAACTTGAAGAGGTTAGAACTGTTTTATTGCCTAATTATCTAGAAGAATCGATTGAAACAGTTACTCAAATTGTAAAACTACTTAATCATCAATCACGTTACAAATTATTAAAATATCGTCCTTATGGTGTAAGAGCTGAATATTTAAAACAATTAGGAAATCAGATTTTCGATGATCAAAAACTTGAAGAAATAAAAAATCATTTAAATGGATTAGGGTATAACAATATTGTTTGTATATAATCAAAAAATCACTAGGTTTTAATAGATAGATACCCTATAATGAAAATGTCTATAAAAGAGATAAGAAAAGAGGAGAGAGATGTTAGATTTTGTATTTCATTCGCCTACATACTTCCAATTTGGAAGAGATGCAGAGCTTGAAGTTGGAAACATTGTTAAAATGTTTCATGGTTCAAAAATATTAATTCATTACGGAGGTGGATCAGTTGTTAAAAGTGGTTTGCTTGACCGTGTTAAGGATGTATTAACACAAAATAATATTGATTTTGTAGAATTGGGAGGGGTAAAACCTAATCCAAGATCAGGACTTATTTATGAAGGAATCGAATTATGTCGTAATGAAAAAGTTGATATGATCCTTGCTGTTGGCGGAGGAAGTGTAATTGATTCTGCTAAAGCGATTGGGATTGGGGTTTTATACGATGGAGATTTTTGGGATTTTTATAGTAAAAAGGCTGTAGCTCAAGCTTCGATTCCTGTAGGAAGTATCTTAACGATTGCAGCGGCAGGTAGTGAAGCATCTTTTGGTTCAGTTGTTTCTAATGAAGATTTAGATAATTTGAAAAGGGATACTGGAAGTGATTGCATGAAACCTCTTTTCTGTATTATGAACCCACAACTTACAACGACTTTACCAGCATATCAAACAGCTTGTGGTATTACGGATATGATTGCTCATATTTTAGAAAGATATTTTACAACTTCAACTGATGTAAGTATCACAGATCGTATTGCAGAAGGCTTATTGTTATCGATTATCGAAACAGCGCCATACTTAATGGAAAATTTAACGGACTATGAAGCACGTGCAAATATCATGTGGGCTGGTACACAGGCACACAATAATAGTTGTGGTGTTGGTCGCAATCATGATTGGAATTCTCATAATATTGAACATGAATTATCAAGTTTATATGATGTTGCTCATGGTGCAGGTCTTGCGGTAATTATGCCTGCATGGATGGATTTTGTTATGGAATATGACATTCCTCGTTTTGTTCAATTTGCAACTCGTGTATGGGGATGCGAATTAGATGAAGCACATCCTGAGAAAACAGCAAAAGAGGGAATTGAAGCTTTCCGTCGTTTCTTAAGAGGGATTGGCATGCCACTTGATTTTGAAGAATTAGGGGCTAAAGAAGAAGATATTGACCTATTAGTGCAAAGACATGGTGTAGGAGATGGTGTTACTTGGGGTCTAAAACCTTTAACAAGGGAAGATATTACGCAAATTTATAAAATTGCAGCAATAAAAAGATAAAGTAAAGCTTGCTGATGAGCAGGCTTTATTTAAGGAGAGAAAATGAATAAAGTACATACAATTACAAAAGATTTACAGTTAGCTGAAGGGCCTATTTGGGATGAATTAAGAAATACTTTACATTTCATTGATATCGATGGTTGCGCAATTTACAGTTATCATTTAAAGACTAAAAACCTTAATAAAATTATAGTAAAGGATAAAATCGGATGCATTGTTTTAGACCAAGACAATCAAATAATTGCTGGTGTTAGAAATGAATTAATTAAAATTAATCCAGAAACACATACTCAAGAAACAATTTGCATGATTGATCAATCAAGTGATTTACTATTGAATGACGGTAAATGTGATGTTTATGGAAACTTATGGGTAGGTGCAATGGCTGAAGATTTAAGTCAACCAGGAGCCTTTGATAAAGGTGTTTTATATTGTATCTCACAAAATAAAGTGGTAAAAAAATATGATGGATACGCAATCCCTAATGGGATGGACTGGACATTAGATGGAAAACAGTTTTATCATGTGGATTCATTTACAAACCAAATTTTTTTGTATGATATAAAAAATGAAATTGAATTAACTAATAAACGCATCGCTTTAACCATTGATGAAACGCAAGGGGGACCTGATGGAATGTGTGTGGATGCGCAAGGAAATATTTGGGTAGCTATGTGGAATGGAAAGAAAGTTTGTTGTTTTGAAAAAAATACCAAGGAAATAATTAAAACTATTGATATGGATAATCAAGTCGTCACATGTATACAATTTGCAGGGAATGATCTTTCTACACTGTTCATTACTACTTCAGCTGAGGGTGAAGTAAGTGGGGGACTTCACAGCATTTTATTGGATGAATTTAAAGGGATGAAAACGAATTGTTACCAAAGCATGTAATTTTATCCTCATTTATGCAATAAAGTTATGTGAAATTAATTTTCACATTGACAAAAAAGAGGTTTATCCTTAGAATTAAAAGAGAGTACGCAAAGACGTGCTAAGGAGGGAACATGGCTAAAT
>JAWXUG010000079.1:0-7343 GCA_044432885.1 Erysipelotrichaceae bacterium
TTTTTTCAGTAATTGCTTTGTCAACGTTATCTATGATGTAGTCTATACAACGAAAATGATTTACAGTTTCTATAATATCATCTACATTATAGTGCTTATTTTCTATGCCGATGGTATTCGTCTCATAGATGTATCTGGTTTCATCATGGGTGAGTTTGCTACCTTCAATATGATTAGAGTTATAGGTTAGCTCAATTTGTATTTTGTGGTAGATACTACCCGTGACCGCGTGTTTTTTTTCTTCACGCAAAACTGTTTTTAAAGTGCGTGATATATGTGCGCTAATTCCTTTTCTAGATGGCTTAACAGCATCTTCAGGAATACTCCATGTTTTTCCAACAAGAAAGGCTCCAGCAATTCGTCCTTTTTGGCAGTAATCTCGGACACTGCGATCTGATATACCCCATTTCATTGCTGTATCTTTTACTGATAAATAAGTCATAATTAAGACTCCCTTCAAAAATCTATAATTATATTATATACCGATATCGGCAGAATTAACAATAAAAACAACTTGAAATAAGGCATTAATATTGCCGATATATAAATTAGTAATAAAAAAAGATCGTTATATAAAATGGCAGAAATGCTATTTCATTTTCAGCTATATTTTACAACAAATTCTTGTTTTGGGTCATAAGAAAACCACATCCGCGTGTAAATGATATTATTCTCCAATTATTATATTCGCACATAAAAAACCATTAGAATATTCTTATTAAATCAAAATATTCTAATGGTTTTAATTTATTTTAGGTCATCGAAATCAAACTATAGTAATGAAAGATCCCATCCTTTTTAATTAAAAGCTTCTTGAATCGCTTCATAAAAGATTTGTGCAGATTTTTGACACCCTTCATCACTCAACCAAGTTTCTACATCACTTTCGTTATATACATAGCCTTGTTCAACTAAGATTGCAGGATAAGTTTCTCCTATCAATACACCAAAGCTATCTCCTGTAATGTTAGTGATGGCTTCATCTGATTCACTAAAAACGTAAAGTTGAAATTCTCCTGGTTCATATTCCACATAATGTGCATAGAATAAGCCCGTGTCAATTCTTGGTGAATGTCCTTCCTCAATATACTTTTCAGCTATTGATTGAGCAATCGAATAGCTCACATCATAATATGGATGATCAGTATTTTGCGGATAGATTTCAAAGCCATAAGTAGCATTACTTGACTCACTATAGTTACAATGAATACTAATAAGAAAATCTACTTCATTTTCAATCGCGAAATCTCTTCTTTCTTCGGTTGACATAAATTCATTATTTTCATTCACTAAGATAGGTTCATACATTGGATCAGCATCCAATAATTCATACAAATAAGCAGTTGTTACCTGATTCACTTCAAGTTCAACCACCAAACCAGTTACACCCACATCAATTCCACCATGTCCGCAATCAATTGCGATAATATAAGGTTCAAACACTTCTTCTACAATGGTTTCATCTTGTTCAATAACTTCAATTTCACCTTGCCTATCATCAACTAACAAATTCAAAATAACTATAATTCCAAAACAAATCATACATCCTAATATCAGAATACCTATTACCTTAAAAATAGGTCTTACTCTGCGCTTCCCTCTTCGCTTAGCCATATACCTCCTAGTTTAGAAATGACTGAAGAACAGTATTTAAAATAAGATAGCCTTTATCACTACATTTTAAATGGTTTGCTTCTTCAATCAACAATCCTTTATTGATAGCCTCATTCTTTTGATCTATATATATAGTATCAAATGAAACCTTAAATCTAGCTTGAAAGTCTCTTAAATCAATCCCTTTTTTTAGTCTTAAACCCATCATCAAATATTCAAACATTTCATCCTCAAGACTTAACTCAATTGTCTCTTTTACATATTGGTGCTTTAAGTAATCATCAAATCTTGTTGTATTATCTATTCTTTGATGCTTTTCTTTACCACTTGCACCCATCGATATCCCTACGAAATCATTATAATGCCAATAATGTAAATTGTGTTTTGAATAAGCTTTTTCTTTAGCAAAATTACTGATTTCATATTGCTCATAATGATGCATTGCTAAGTAGTCAATGATAAACTCATACATATCGGCTTCCTCATCACATGATAAAGACGTATATCCCTGTCTTTTAAATGCACTGTTCTTTTCGATTGTTAAACTATAAATTGAAATATGGGGAATATTTTCAGCAATAAAAAAATCTAGGGTATCTTTGACATCTTCCATACTTTGATAGGGTAAAGAATACATTGCATCACATGAAATATTATCTATACCCGCATTTTTAAATAAATCAATAACCTCTTTAACCATCTTCATACTATGTTTACGATTCATCAGCTTCAATAATTTTTCATTGGTTGACTGCACACCGATACTGACACGATTAACGCCATATTTTTTTAATAAGATAACCTTGTTTAAGGTAATGGTTTCAGGATTTACTTCAACGCTAAATTCTTCTATAAATTGAGTATAGGGTTGAATCATTTTTAATAATGTTTCTAACTCATCCTCACTTAAACAGGTTGGTGTTCCACCCCCTAAATAAATGGTATCAAAGCATTGATCTGTAATCCGTGTTTTCATTTCCAATTGAATTTCGTCAAGCCATAATGAAACAAGGCGCTGATGATATCCCACCCTTGTAAAGTCACAATAGCCACATATATTCGCACAAAATGGCACATGAATGTATAATCCTTGCATCGTATCCTCCTATGAAAAAAGAATAGTATCCTATTCTTCATCCATTGATAAAACCGCCATGAAAGCTTCTTGTGGAATTTCTACAGAACCCACCTGTTTCATACGTTTTTTACCTTCTTTTTGTTTATTTAATAATTTTTTCTTACGACTAACATCTCCACCATAACATTTCGCTAATACATTTTTACGTAAAGCTTTAATATTGGTACGAGCGATGACTTTATTGTTGATTGCTGCTTGAACTGGAATTTCAAATTGTTGTCTTGGAATCAAATCTTTTAAACGAATGGTAATTGCATTCCCTCTTGAAAACGCAAAATCACGATGCACAATGATACTTAAAGCATCTATAATTTCTCCATTTAATAAGATATCCATCTTTACAAGTTTACTTTCTTTATAGCCAATTAATTCATAATCAAAAGATGCATAACCTTTTGTACAAGATTTTAATTTATCAAAGAAATCAAATACGATTTCCCCAAGTGGAATTTCATATTCAATTTGATTTCTACTATCATCAATATAGTGCATATCTACATAAATCCCACGTTTATTTTGAGCTAATTCCATCACAGGACCCACATATTCTGATGGAACCATGATCGAAGCTTTTACATAAGGCTCTTCTAAATGATGAATACGTTGAACCTCTGGCAAGTAAGCTGGATTGTCGATCGTTAACATACTACCATCTGTCATATAACAATGATAAATAACACTTGGTGCTGTGGCAATCAAGCCAATATTATATTCACGTTCAATTCTCTCCTGCACAACATCCATATGTAATAGGCCTAAGAACCCACAACGAAACCCAAAACCTAAAGCTTGTGATGTTTCTGCTTCAAATTTTAATGCCGCATCGTTTAATTGTAATTTTTCTAGTGCTTCTCTTAAATCATTATATCGATTTGAGTCTGTAGGATATAAGCCACAATAAACCATCGGGTTTAATTGACGATACCCTGCCAATGGCGCACTTGCTGGTCGCTGGGCTTCTGTAATCGTATCCCCTACATGAACATCTTTTACTGATTTAATACTTGCTGCAATCCAGCCAACTTCACCACATTGTAAGCAATCCTTCTTAACTTCTTTAGGATTACGAATTCCTACTTCTAAGACTTCATATTCTGCCCCTGTTGCCATAAAGCGTATTTTATCTTTTACCTTAATGGATCCCTCTTGTACACGTACAAAGGCAATTACCCCACGATAGATATCATAAATAGAGTCAAATACTAAAGCCTGTAAAGGCGCGTTAATATCCCCTGTTGGTGCTGGAATATATTTTACAACTGCCTCTAATACATCTTGAATATTAAGTCCATTTTTAGCACTAATTAAAGGGGCTTCACTGCAATCTAAACCAATCACATTCTCTACTTCATGTTTTACACGTTCAACATCTGCACTAGGTAAATCAATTTTATTTAAAACTGGGATAATTTCTAAATTATTATCCAAGGCTAAATAAACATTGGCTAAAGTTTGTGCTTCAATCCCCTGCGCTGCATCCACCACTAAAACAGCCCCTTCACAAGCTGCTAATGATCTTGATACCTCATAGGTAAAATCGACATGCCCTGGCGTATCAATAAGATGTAAGATGTATTCCTCATTGTCTTTTGCCTTGTATTTTAATTGAACAGCGTTCAATTTAATCGTGATACCACGTTCTCTTTCAAGTTCTAGAGAATCTAATATTTGAGCCTTCATATCCCTTTGTAAAACTGTTTCTGTTAGCTCTAATATACGATCTGCCAGTGTTGATTTTCCATGGTCAATATGGGCAATGATTGAAAAGTTTCTAATTTTACTTTGATCCATCATATGTCCTTTCTAAAATTTATTTAAGTCTTTTGATTACCTTACTAAATATCGGTAATCCAATGGTTGCGATAATCACACAACCTAATGCCTGAGGGAAGTTGGCAACCATTGAAATACTTAAATATTCCAATGAACCACTAAGAATCCAATCACTTATTCCATACCCTACAATCATCGTTATCCCGCCTAGTATAAAAGCTAGGTAAGGGTTTTTTATTTTTTTTATGGTTATCACAATAACCATTGCTTCAAGTGACTTAACAATTAATGTAAATAGTGCATATTGACTATATCCCAATAAGATATCAGCAATCATACATCCAATTCCTGCAATAAACATTGCACTATGTAAGCCTGTAAATACAGAAATTAACATAATGAAGGCATCGGATAAATTAATGTATCCCATCCCAGCTGGCAATGGAATCACAATCGAAATCGTTATCACTACTAATAATCCTAATAATAAAGAATTTTTAACCAGTTTATTCGTATTCATTTCATCTACCTCATCATCTACTTGATTCATTTAAAAATAATACACGTATCTTTCAAAACTTACAAGTCTATCCTTATAAATTTTTATTGACATAAGCATTCATGATTTTGTTTTGATAGCCATTCATGAACTCTTTAGCACTCTGTTTAGATTTCCCAGCAACTTGTAAGCTCTTAATAACAATATAGCCATTCTCACAACCAATACACAAACCCTGTGAATCAAGGCCCATTACTTTACCAGCAACCGCGTTTTTATCTAATACAAAATCTACTTCATGAAGCTTTATTTTCAAGGTATCAATCATCATGTAACCAACAGGCCAACTAATTAGCCCTCGAATATGGTTATAGACCACCATCACGTCACGATAAAAATCAATCCATTCCATCTCCTTAGAAATATTATAGGCATAACTTACCTTAGATTCATCTTGAACAATCGGTGTAAGCTTACCATCTATATAATCATCTAAACATTCCATTAATAAATCACAGCCGACAACCATCAATTTATCAAACAGCATTGCAGTGGTATCATAAAGGTCAACATCGATCGCTTTTTGAGCAAGGATATCTCCTGCATCCATCTTCGCTACCATATTCATAATCGTAATGCCTGCTTCTTCATCACCGTTGATGACTGCATAATGAATAGGTGCTCCTCCTCGATATTTTGGGAGCAATGATGCATGGACATTCACACATTTATATTTTGGATAATCTAAGATTACCTGAGGAATAATTTGTCCATAAGCACATGTAATGATTAAATCAGGTTGATAATCAAGAATAGCTTGATATTCTGATTTAATACTTACAGGTTGTAATACTGGAATATTATATTCATTCGCAAGCGTTTTTACCGCAGGTGAACTCATCACTTGTTTACGACCAACAGGTTTATCTTCCTTTGTAACACAGGCCACAACACTATAATGATTTTCTACTAAAGTTTTCAAAATCCCACACGCAAAATCAGGGGTTCCCATAAAAATAATTCGAATGTCTCTCATATTTCCTCCCATATCTTCTTTAACGACTTAAATTATACCATAATTGATTGATTTTTTTGAATTCTTTTGGTATAATTTGCCTTGTTATCAATATAAGGAGGTGTCACAATGGCAAATATCAAATCTCAGAAGAAACGCGCTATGACAAATGCTAAACAAAACGTAGCTAACAATGCTATTAAATCAGAACTTAAAACTGCAATCAAAAACGTTTTAAAGGCTTGTGAAGCGAAAGATAAAGAAGCTGCAACTGTTGCTTTCAACGCTGCAAATTCATTATTAGACAAAGCAGTTTCAAGTCATTTAAAACATGCTAACTATGCATCAAGACAAAAAGCACGTTTACAAACTGCAGTTAATAATATTTAATAAATGAAGAGCCTGATGGTTCTTTTTTATTGAAAAAGTGTATGAACATTCCTATGATGGAGTGTACATACACTTTTCTTTTAATAACGATTTAGTAATTCTTTTTGAAAATGGCGATAAAAGATAAAACATAAAATAATTTGTGTAAAAGTTGAAGCTGGTGTAGCCAATCCAATTTCAAATAAAGTAGAAGTATCTATTCTACTAATAAGATAGGCCAATGGAATACGAATACAGAAGGCACATACAACCGATTGAAGCATAACAAACTTCGTCTTTCCACATCCGTTAAAATATCCATTCATTGAAAATAAGAAACAAACAAGCACTGTGTCAATAGAATAAGATTTTAAATATAAGAGTGCTGCTTGGGTTGTTTCAGGATCATTGGTAAAAAATTGTGTGAAGATGGTTCCATGCCATATGCCAAGATAGGCCATAATAATACCAAATACCAATGAAATAGAAATACTATATTTAAGCCCTTGATTCACCCTATCCATACGTTTAGCACCAAAGTTTTGGGCTGTAAAGGCAGAAATAGATTGAGAGAAAGCTTGTGGTACAATCATAACCAAACTTGTTATTTTAGCCACAATTCCTACTGCAGCTGATGCGATTACCCCATAGGTATTTAATATCGCTGTAACCGCTAAAAAAGATACGCTCACAAGTCCACTTTGAATGGCAATAGGGGCTCCTAATGACAAAATATTTTTTATATAACTTGAATCAAAACCAATGTCTTTGGTATGAAATTCGAAAGGCAGTTCTCTTTTTCTAATAATAAGTAATGAAGTTAGTACACTGGTTGTTTGTGCTAACATCGTAGCCAAAGCTGCTCCTTTTGCACCCATTTGAAAGGTTGCTACAAATAATAAATCCAACAAAATATTCATAATGCAGGCAATAAA
>JAWXUG010000080.1:0-7237 GCA_044432885.1 Erysipelotrichaceae bacterium
ACCATAAGATTGATAAATGGAATGAATGATATCTTTGATTAATTCAAAACTGTCATTACTCAAAACATCCACCCCAACAAAGCGATAAAAGACATGTTCATGCGTTTTTAAGGCTTCTCTGATTAGTTTTGCACTAAATGCACTCTTACCTACCCCAGGCTTTCCATAAACCACCATTGAATCCTTTGAGCCATCATTTAAATACGTTAAACACGTATGTAAAGCTTCATCTCGTCCTATAAACTCTTCACTCTTTTCATTCATATAGACTAGATGAGGGTTTTGTTTTTCCTGTTTCATCATCATGCAATCATCAATGGCTTTTTTTAGTACATTATAAGTTTCTCTTTCAAATCTTGATAAATAACTTGAATGATTTTGTAGTTTACCAATGGATACCGAATAACTATATTGAGGGAACTTATTCTCTAACTCGTTTTTAAGTGCTAATAAATATCGTCGTTTATCCTCATTCATATCCACATGTTCAGAAATCGATTGGATATCTCTAAAAAAACAAATCACTGCATGCTTATTCTCAATCTCAAGCGCACCTTTTACAATCTCAAGGCCTGTGGCGGATAAATAATATTTGTGACGCTCATTTAACTCCATATTGATTTGATGAATACAATGGCGAAAAGCCTCACTTAAAAATTGGCTATCATGATCAAATCCATCGCCATCATAACGTTTATTTAATAGATAAGCAGCTGGCTTTGCGTTGGTGTCTAAGGTATACCATTTTTCAAATAGTTCATGTGGTGTACAATGTACCCAATCACCAGTTAATCCATAAAAAAGTGTACGGTAAGTATTAAACTCATCCTCGTTAATTTTATTTGGCAGTGGTTGCCAACCATAGCGATCCCCTAGCATCATATAAAAATTTAAGTATGGACTAACCACTTGACAACGTTGAACTTCTTACAAACAAATATCCACTGTACTTTGATCTCTTGAGGAAGATTCACTAATCCCCCACCTTAAATCAACTGTCTGAAACGCTATTCCTTTCCGCTGACAATATTTCTCAAGCTTTACAAACACTTTGTCATTTAATACACTTCTCTCCTCTAAGAAATCCTTAAATGTAGAACTAATAAATAATCTGATCGTATTCTCGTGCATACGCCTCACCCCACCATGCTCTTAAAATGATTATACTATATTATTTAGTATTTATGTTGATTGGGAAGTATGGTATTAGACTTTTTTCTAGTTGTTAAGTGAAAAAGTAAATTCCACAAATGTATAGTTAAAGTAGAAGTAAGTCTTACAGTCAAATTCCACTAGCGCCTTTATTCGCTATCACTGCTTTGCTCGCTAATTCAAGATTTCGCTTACTTAGGATTTCCTCCATTAGTTTCGTTGACATACTTTGTTTACTCCTTCCTTTTCGCTTTCTAGTTTCTAATCTTCACACCTTTTGATGAACCCAGATTATTCTGAGAAACTAGTTTACAATTAGATTCTTATAAACCTAATTTTGTTCAGTCCTTCAGTATTTCTACCTACTATGACCTCGGCTGACTTCTTACAATTCGTTGTTACTACGATATACTTATCGCTTGTAAGACCTCCCGGGGTAAGACACATATCTTTCCCACCATCTACCTGCCACATTTACCTGACATAATTGTTAAAATAGTTATTTGGACTTCATCTTGTTTTGTAGACTTATCCTTATGTCCAGACTCAAATGTGATTCGTATACCTCAGGCCAGTGGTTTGCCTTGACCTTCCTTCAGATTCTCCCTCACGAAAGACACCCTTGGTTTTGGCTAAATCTTAGGGACTATAACCCTTGATTGAAGGTACTTTTCATCCTTCAAGATATGCGCCATGCCCGGCACACAAACAAAACACCGCAGATTCATTTCAGCGGTGTTTTTTATCGGCTATCTAAATCTTTATCTGTCACACGCCGTTTTGTAGGCTCGGTTGCTCCGATTTCATCAGGTAGCTTTTTAATCTTTAAACTTGGTTTGTATAATTTTATCCAACAGCTCATACATCGTCTTAATCTCTTCATCACTTAGTTCTGATAAAAGATTATCTGCATGGTTTTTAATTCTTTCCTCATAAAAAATTGCTCGCTCACACCCACTTGGTGTAAGGACAATATAATTCTCATTGTTTTGTAAACCATTTGTTTTTTCGACAAATCCTTTTGTTTCCAATTTTTTCATCATTTCAGATACTGCTTGCGAACTGATAGACATTTCTAATGCAATCGATCTTTGATTGATTTGTTTTTTGTGATAGACCAAAACCAATAATTTACGCATCGAATGGGATAGCTTTACTTTTTCTTTATCGTTGGAACTAGCTGTATTGTATTGTATTTTTTTGTTTTGATCTGATTTCATTTTTTCATATACATCAAATAATTTTTCCAATAATTGACTTCTTCCTACCATAACCACTCCTTTGTTATTCTAGTTTTGAAGCGCCTGTATATAAACTATGATATTTACCATTTAAAGCTAATAGCTCATGATGATTTCCACGTTCAATAATTTCTCCTAATTCTAGTACAATAATTGTATCAGCATTTCTTACAGTAGACAATCGATGTGCGATAACAAAGGTAGTTCTTTCCTTCATCAAACGATCTAGTGCCTGTTCAATATTTTTTTCTGTTCTAGTATCAACTGAGCTTGTTGCTTCATCAAGTACTAAAATAGGTGCTTTGGAAATTGCTGCTCTTGCAATATTCAATAATTGTCTTTGTCCCTGACTTAAATTTGAACCATCGCCGTCAATCTTTGTTTGATAGCCATGTTCAAGTCTTCTAATAAATGGATCTGCATTTGCTACAACAGCTGCATGGATAACTTCATCATCACTAGCATCTAGTCGTCCGTATCGAATATTTTCCATAACAGTTCCTGTAAACAAATGAGTATCTTGTAAAACTGTTGCAATATTTTGTCGTAAGAAATCTTTTTTGATGTCTTTAAGATTTATACCATCAATCAAAATTTCTCCACTTTCAATTTCATAAAAACGATTTAATAAGTTTGTAATTGTTGTCTTTCCTGCTCCAGTAGATCCAACAAAAGCGATCTTACTTCCTCGTGTAGCTTCAAGACTAATCCCTTTTAATACTGGGACGTCTTTTATATATTCAAAACGTACATCGTTAAATACAACGTCTCCTTTAATGGTATTTAAATCCACAACATGATCATGATCTGCTCTTTCAGGTTCTTGATCCATGACATCAAATACCCTTTCCGCCCCTGCTAATGCAGAGAATACGGTATTAATTTGCATGAAGATATCATTAATCGGTCTACTAAAACTTTTTGCATAGCCTAAAAAGATGGTGAATCCCCCAATATCAAAGCTTCCAAATACACATAGTAAGCCACCAACTCCCGCTGTAATCGTATAGGCTAATTGTCCTAAACCACCCATCATAGGGCCCATTGAACCACCTAAAAATTGTGCTAAGAAAGATTTCTTTTTATAAGTATCATTAATTTGTTTAAATTCATCTATTGATAATTGTTCATGATTAAATACCTTAATAACTTTTTGTCCGGCAATACTTTCCTCAATATACCCATTTAAATCACCAATCGATTCTTGTTGATCTTTATAATAAACACTGCTTCTTTTAGTAATTTCTTTTAACACCAATGAAAATAAAGGGGTAATTGTAATCGTTACTAGAGTTAAAAAGATATTGGTATAAAACATAATTGCTAATGTTGTAATAAAGGTAATCAAACCTGAAATCATTGTAATACATGTACTTGATAGCATTTGACTAATTGCATCTACGTCATTGGTAAAACGACTCATTAAATCCCCGTTGTTATTTGAATCAAAATATCTTAGAGGTAACTTAGCCAAAGCTTCAAATAAATCTTCTCTTAACTTTGCTAATGAACGTTGCGCTATGATTAACATTAGTCTTGCTTGTAAATAACTAGCAACTACTGCAATTAAATAAATCACTAACATGATGATTAAGTTTTGTAGTAAAGCTTCCACACCACTTTCTGCTAAGATACCATTAATGATAGGTCTCACCATGTAAGAGGCAAGGGTTGTAAATGCACTACTTATTATCACACAAAGGATTGCAGTGATAAAGATTAATTTGTCTTTACTTAAATATTTCCATAATCTTAATATGGTCCCTTTTGTATCATTTACATGGGCTTTTTCATGATGCATTTGTCCAGGACCTCTTCTAGTTCCTGGTCCACTTTGCATTAAATCACTTGCACTTTTGCTAGCTGGTCTTTTATTTTCACTCATTATTATTGCACTCCTTTTACTTTATCTTTTAATTGATCGTACATCATATTAATCTTTACTCATTTGCGAATGATAGATTTGTTGATAGGTTTCGCAACTTTCAAGTAATTCATCATGCATTCCCATTTGTTCAATTTTTCCATCATTCATAACGACAATTTTATCAGCATTAATGACAGAGCTTACTCTTTGAGCAATAATAATTTTTGTTGTTTCTTTTAAATCAGTATTTAAATGTTGATTAATAACTGATTCTGTATAAGTATCTACAGCACTTGTAGAATCATCTAAAATAAGAATTTTAGGCTTTTTCAACAAGGCTCTTGCAATACATAATCTTTGTTTTTGCCCACCTGATAGATTTAAACCACCTTGGCTTAACATACTATCATATTTCATTTCTTGTTCATCAACAAAGGTATCAATGGCAGCCCATTTTGTTACAAGTTTTACTTCTTCATCACTTGCATTTTCATCTCCCCATTTGATGTTTTCTTTAATGGAACCTGAAAACAGGACATTGTTTTGTAGTACCATCGCCACAGAATCACGTAAATTCTTTAAAGAATACTCTTTTATATTGATACCATCAATATAAACTGCCCCCTGATCCACATCATATAAACGAGGAATTAGATGTACCAGACTAGTTTTCCCACATCCAGTTGATCCAATAATGCCTACGGTTTCTCCTGCATTAATTTCAAGATTAATGTTTGATAATACTAGTTCATGATTGTTTTTATAATATTTAAAATCAACATTTTCAAATAATATGTTCCCTACTTTGATTTCATTGTCTTTGTTTGTAGCATGATCATCATTAATGTCAACTTCAGCATCCAAAACCTCTGATATTCTTTGAGTACTAACTAAGGCTCTTGAAACTTGTAAAAACACCATCGCTAACATACCGACTGACATCAATACTTGTGCTAAGTAGGTAATGAAGGCACTAATATCACCAATTAAAATGGTCCCATTGGTATAAGCAGCACTTCCTATCCAGATAATATATATTGTTGCAACATTAATAATTAAAGTCATTAGTGGTGTTTGTAATATTGTCATCATATATGCAGATAATGAAGAATTTTTCAGATTATTGTTTACTTTTCTAAATTGATTTTCTTCATATTCTTCTCTAGTTAATCCCTTAATTACTCTAATGTTTGTTAAAACTTCTCTAACATTCGCATTTAATGCATCAATTTTTTCTTGTAATATATGAAAACGTCCATAAGAGATATATAAGATAATCCCCATAACCAAACTTAAGATTGGTACTAGCATCAAGTAAATAAAACCAATTTGTGCATTAATTGAATAAGTCATAATAATTGCACCAATTAAAATACCAGGTGCTCTAAACAACATTCTTAAGCACATTACAATCAGTTGTTGAATTTGTGTGGTATCGTTGGTTAATCTTGTAATCAATGAAGCTGTACTAAATCGATCAATATTCGCAAAAGAAAAACTTTGTATTTTTACAAAAACTGCTTCACGTATATCGGATGAACATAATATAGAAGCTTTCGTTGCACAATAGGAAGCTCCTACCCCCGATAAAATAGCCAATACTACAAAAAATAGCATTTGACCTGTAATCATCCCTATTTCAAATCCTGATCCATTAGCAACTGCATCATTAATAACAGTAGCTGCAAGTGATGGAAGTTTTACATCGCAATATACTTCGACGATCATTAATAATGGTGATGCTATAAAGAATATCCAGTAAGGTTTAATGTATTGAAAATATCTTTTCATGTTATCTCCGTTTCTTAGGTTTCAACCAATTGATACCATGGTAACATAAGGAGATATTGGTGTCAATATATTGATACGAAATACGATATTATATTTTTTCACTCAAAATGCATCCCACAATAGACCATGACCACTTCCCTCATACTTAAGTTATTGTAGGAATCGTTCCATTCATCAGATATTTATTTTAGAATTCAATCTAATGATAAAATCGCACTAATATTTTTTGTATTATTCCGATAATACATAATTATTATTCCGTTATTTTGATATTGTTCCGATAAAGTGGTACACTAACATTAAGAATTGAGGTGATTTTATGTTTATGACAGCTAAGCAAGCATCTGAAAAGTGGAGAATTTCTGATAGAAGAGTGCGTGTTTTATGTGCTGAGGGTAAAATTTCTGGTGCATACCGTGATGGAAGAACATGGCTTATTCCACAAAATGCCGACAAACCTAGTGATGGTAGATACAAAACAAACGAAAGTTTACATGAAATAATTGATAGGAAAAAGGCACAACTTGATTCCAAGCGTCCCCTTACAGAAGGCGAATTGGAAAGACTCCATGAACAGTTTACTGTTGAGTTTACCTATAATTCTAATGCCATTGAGGGCAATACGCTTACACTTCGTGAAACAGACTTGGTGTTAAAAGGGCTAACAATTGATCAAAAACCACTCAAAGACCACATGGAAGTGGTTGGTCACAAAGAAGCTTTTGAATTTGTGTGTGTGCTTGTGAAAGATAATATTCCAATTTCTGAAAGTATCATAAAGCAAATTCATTATCTTGTGTTGGCAGATAAAAAAGATGATAGAGGTGTGTACCGCAAAATTCCAGTAACTATCATGGGCGCAAAACATACACCTGTTCAGCCCTATTTAATTGATTCAAGGATACACGAGTTACTTATAAACTTCTCAAAAAGTACAGAACATATCACCACAAAGCTTGCTCGTTTCCATATAGAGTTTGAAGCGATACACCCATTCATCGACGGTAACGGAAGAACAGGTAGATTGCTTGTTAACCTCGAACTGATGAAAGCCGGATACCCACCAATAGATATTAAATTTAGTGATCGAATTAAATATTACAATGCATTTGATGCATATCACGGTAAAAACAATTTATCCGCAATGGAAAAATTGTTCGCAGAGTATATCAATGAGCGACTCTCA
>JAWXUG010000081.1:0-7185 GCA_044432885.1 Erysipelotrichaceae bacterium
CGTTAAATCTTCTCCTATGTTATTAACATTATCAAAAGCTGACAATAACAGATGTTTACCGCCCCGACTTTTCACCTCTTCTAAATTAGATAATAATAATTTACTTGTCTTACTATTAGTACTAACCGCTATCGTTAAAAGATCTTCATCAATCAGCGCTATTGTGCCGTGTTTTAATTCGCCAGAATCAATTCCAAATGCCATAGTATATGTTATTTCCTTTATCTTCAATGCACCCTCAAGACACGCATAATAATCCAACCCTTTTCCCATTGTGATAATATTATTATACTTATCTAGATCACTAAAAGTATTCTCTTGATCCAACAAATCACTAATCCCAGTATTCAAATTACTGCTATGACTGTAAACAACGGCTCTTTCACGATTAATACTAGCAATTAAATAAAGAATATATATACTAGCTACCATACTTTTAGTAGAAGCAACAGCAATTTCAGGGCCTATATTCATCAAAATATTATAATCACATAAATTATAAATTGTTGAATGTACACCATTAGTTATTCCTATTTTATATGTATCAATATTTTTCAAAGACTTAATAACATCCTGAGTTTCTCCTGATTGCGACACAACAATAACAGTAGACTTCTTATCATAAATGATTTTTTCGTAACTAAACACACTTGCTAAATACACTGTCGTTCTAATATCTAGATACTTCTCAATATAAGTCTTACCAAATAAACAAGCATGATATGAACTACCACTACCAATCAAAATTATTTCCTTACTACTGATAATTCGTTTCTTAATATCATCTAAATTGATTGAGGACCATAACCTAGAAATCATATCTTTTTGTTCCATTATTTCACCATACATATGATTATAACCTTGTTCATACAAAGTACTCTTTTGCTTCATTTTTTTAAATCGAAGTTCAATTAAAAGTCCCGATAACTCACAAACATAATCATTCAACTCCAAATATCCATAACATCCATCAGGCAAATAAGCGTATTCAAACTCATCATAAATTACCGAAGATACATCTGATACAATAAAATAATTTCTATCTCTTCGACACAAAATTAAACTAGACCCATTTTTAGCATAGTATATCTTATCATCCACACCATCTTCTAATAATAGAAAAGCATACTGTCCTGACATTTTTAGTGTAGTCAGAAAAATACTAGTTAAAAGTGAATTGTTTTCTTCAAATTTACCAATTTGATTAACCAAAACCTCAGTATCTGTATCAGAATTTAATTCTATACCCGGCATCCCCTGTTTTAAATCAAGATAATTTTCTACTATTCCATTATGAACTAAAGCAATTTTATTACCATTAGAAACATGGGGATGACAATTAGCGATATTCACCTCACCATGAGTAGCCCATCTAGTGTGACCTACACAAACCCATGAATTTATATCCTTTAGACTGCTGGGCTCCAATAGTGTTTTTTCTAATGACAACTTACCATCTAGTACCCCAGCTATTCCACATGAATCATAACCCCTATATCTCATTTTATCTAAAATTTGTTTAACTATTTTAGAAGAATTTAATCCTATAAAACCTACTATCCCGCACATATATATCACCAATATATTATATTAAAAAAAACAAAAAAAATAACCAACGTATAAAAATAATTAAACTAACATAAAATAGATTGAGGCGATTACATGAGTAAGACAAAATTACTTTTATTTTATAATATCTACACAATAACTATATCTTTATTAATTGTACAAATAATAAATACTTTTATAAATACAAATATAATATTTGGCGTAGTTACAACATTAATTTGTTATATGTCAACAATGATATTTGTAATATCAATCATAAATAAAGAAAAACTAAACTAAGCAATTAAGAAAAAAATAATTAAAGAACTCTCTTCTAAAAACATACTACACTTTAAAATATAACTTAAACTACGACTAAATGATATCATTGTCATCACTATTTGTTGACAGTTTAAAATTTTAAGACAAAAATTAAATTAATAATAAATATAGTAATAAATTGAACTGATTAATTCAAATATAATTTTTTTAGTTACTTTATTTCTATAAATTTATAGCTACAAAGTAAATAATAATTTTTCAAACTTACTATCTATTAGGAAACACAATTCACTATCAAAAATAAAACACATCAATTTGGTGTGTTTTATTTTCCATTTGTATCATCTTTATATCTACTCTTTAAAATCTCAGCATACTCACCTTTATCCTGTTGTCTAACTCTCGCTATCGAAAAACAATTATCTGGAATTGAACTATTAATAGTAGAACCACAAGCAATAAAACTCCCATCGCCTATAGTTATTGGAGCAATTAAATTACTATTTGAACCAATGAAAACATTATCCCCAATAATGGTTTTTTGTTTTAATACTCCATTATAATTAACCGTAATAGCTCCACATCCAAAATTAACTTTTTTACCTACTTCACTGTCCCCTAAATACGCCAAATGACTAGCCTTACTACAAGATCCAACACTAGATTTTTTAACCTCAACAAAATTACCAATTTTACAACATTCGCCAATATCAGCCCCATCTCTAATATGGCTGAAAGGCCCTATTTGAGCCGTTTTTCCTATTATTGAATTCGTTATATGCGATGATATTACGGACGCTTCACTACATAACTTACTGTTATCAATATAACAATTAGGACCCAACTTAACTCCTTTCTCAATCACGCTATTACCTAAAACAATTACATTTGGTAACAAAGTCACACCTTCCTCAACTACAACACTTTTTTCAACAAAAATCGAATTATAATCAATTGCATTAACCTTATTAACTAATTCTTCTTTACTATAAAACAATTACGCTCCACCTCATAAAATAATATGCATAAAGACAAAAAAATACCCCTAAAATAGATTTTTATCTATTTTAGGGATATCACCATGATTCAAATTCTCTATAATTTTCGTATCTTATCCAGCGTTAATATATTATCAACTTTTTTCTCTGTTAAATACCCAAAATCTAAAACAACATCTTTGACAGATTGTCCTGTCTCTCTAGCCTTCGCAATAACATCAATAGTCTTATTAATACCAATATGTGGTAATAACGCAACAGCCGCACCACTAGAATTTAAAATAACATCACCACAATATTGCTTATTGATTATCATTCCTTCTACCGTATGCTCCCTAAAAACCTTCAAAGCTCTTGTTAAATACTCCAAACAATCAAAGATATTTGGAAAAATAATCGGACCAAACGGATTAAATTCAAGTTGTCCATGTTCTGCTGCCATTGTTATTGTAGCATCTTTACCAATCACTTGAAAACAAACTTGATTAACAACTTCGGCAATAGTGGGGTTATTCTTACCAGTTAATAAACCTGAACAAGATTCCACCTGTGGTAAAATAATTTCATTTAATCCTGAGGTAGGACCACTAGCCATCAATCTAATATCACTAGCTGTTTTACTTAAATTGATTGCCATCAATTTAAGCGCATGACTCACATTAACAAAGGAATCTAAATTTCTTGTATTATCTAATATATTATCAGGTCTCTTAAACTCATGTCCAGTAGACTCATTTAATCGATTAATAATACTTTTAACATAGGCATCAGAAGAATACTGATCAACACCAACTGCTCCTGTTCCTAAATTTACAACAAGCATTTCAGATAAAGATGAATTTAATCTATCTATATCCCTCAACAGCGCAGCAGAAATAGCCTTAAATTGTTGTTCAATGGAAATTGGAAGAGAATCCTGCAAATGAGTTCTACCCATTTTAATAACTCCCTTATTTTGACTTGCCTTCTCTAAAAAACAACGTTGTAACTTCTTAAGTTCCGTAATCAATGGTTTGGCCATTGTTAAAATTGTATATTTAGCACTTGTGGGAATAACATCATTAGTTGATTGAAATAAATTTACTTCTCTTAAAGGATGAACAAAATTATATTCACCCAATTTGCCACCCATTATTTCATTAGCTCGATTGGCAACAACTTCATTCATATTCATATTCATCGCTAACCCAGCTCCACCTTGAATCGCATCAGTAATAAATTGATTATTGAATCTACCATTCATCACTTCATCACAGGCTCTACAAATAGCGTGTGTCACTTCTTGAGATAAATAATTAGCATCAAAATTAGCTAAGCAACAAGACTTTTTAACAATCGCTAAAGACCTAATCATTTGTTTATGTACTTTAACCTTAGTAATACTAAAGTTTTCCTTACTTCTTAAAGACGTGATGCCGTAATAAGCATTCAAAGGAATGGTCATTTCACCTATTTCATCACATTCTATTCTATCAAGCATTTCATCACTCTTTCTTTCATTATAATTATTATTACTCACACTTAAATTATACTATAATTTGGCTTATTTTGGTATAAAAAAATTATATTTATCACATTTATTTTTTCAACACATATAATGAAATGGGTGATATTTTGAAAAAAATTTTGATAAAGAATTCCAATATATACGGTAATGTGAAAATAGACGGTTCTAAGAATAGTGCATTACCAATTATTTGTGCCAGTTTACTAACTGACAAAAAAACAACATTATATAACATTCCAAATATAATAGATGTAAATAATTTAATAACAATTTCCAATAAAGTAGGAGCTAATATTAAAAGAAAAGGAAATAAACTAATAATAAAACCAAGGTTAGAAAAAACTGACCTTCTAGACCCTATGTGCAAGACATTTAGAGCATCTTATTACTTAATGGGAGTATACCTTGCACTTTTTAAACATGCAACAATATATCTTCCAGGTGGTTGCAGCATAGGAAAAAGACCAATTGACTATCATTTATTAGGTTTTGAAAAACTTGGTGCAGATTATGAAATAATTGATGATTACATCGACATAAAAATTATTAATCCCAAACCTGCAAACATCGTACTACCAAAACAAAGCTTAGGAGCCGCCATCAACATAGCCCTAGTAGCAAGCAAAATCAACGGCACAACAACAATACAAAACATTTCTAAAGAACCTGAAATGATTGATTTTATCAACTTTATGAACATAATGGGTAATGATTTAAAAATAGACGGTACTACGTTATATATTAACGGAAGCTATAAAGACTTAAATAACAAAAATAATTATCAAATAATACCAGATAGAATTGAAGCCGCAACATACCTAGCTTTAGGCTTAATAACAGATTCAGTAAAAATAAAATACAAAGGAACTTTATACTTAGATAATTTTTTAACACCACTAATAAATAATGGAGCAATTTTCAAAAGAGATAAACAATCAATTACTGCATGTAAATCAACAATACAAGGATTTTCAATTACAAGCGGCAACTACCCACTACTATCAACCGATATCTTTCCGCTTCTTCTACCTATATTTGCTTACTCAAAAGGAACTTCTACATTGATAGAAACCATATATGAAGATAGATTTAAGGTTTGTGAAGAACTACAAAAAATTGGAGTTAATATAATAATCGAAAAAAACAAATGTACAATTAGCGATATTAAACTTAACTATAAGCTGAATGTAGTAAAAGCGCATGATTTAAGATGTGCTGCTTCATTACTAATATACTCTATTGCAAAAAAGGAAGACATAATAATAGAAAACATTGACATCATCGAACGTGGATATAGTAATATTTACAATAAACTGAAAAAAATAGGTTTAGTTTACGAATTTATTAACTAGAGAAAAGCAATAAAACAAAAAAAAGTAAAAAATAATTGCAATCCACTAATACTTATGTTACAATAATAGCGCTAATAAACTTACTATGGTATTTATACCATGGCGGAAGGAGTGTAACAGATGAAAAAATCAATTCATCCTAATTACCATAACACTAAAGTAGTATGTACTACTTGTGGAAACGAATTTGAAACAGGATCAGTTTTAAAAGATATTAAAGTTGATACATGTTCAAATTGCCACCCTTTTTACACAGGAAAACAATCATTCGCTCAAGCTGATGGACGTGTAGAAAGATTTAAGAAACGTTATGGTATTAACAAAGAACAAGAATAATATGAGAACTCAATTGAGTTCTTTTTTTCTTTGTGGTAAAATAAAAAACGAAGGGTAAATAATAGAAATATTATTGATAGGTGTTAGTTTATGGAATACAAACAAGGACTAATAGAAGTCATTTGCGGACCTATGTTTGCAGGAAAAACAGAAGAATTGATCCGAAGGGCAATTAGATTAGACTATGCAAAAAAGAAATACATTGTTTTCAAACCCCTAATGGACAATAGATACGCTAACGATGAAATAGTATCACATAGCAAGTATCGAAAAAACTCAATAAACATTGATAAAAGTGAAGAAATATACAACCACTTAACCGACGATATTGAAGTAATATTTATTGATGAAGTACAATTTTATGACGACACGATTGTTTCAGTATGCGAAGATTTAGCAAAAAAAGGCTATAGAATCATTGTAGGTGGATTAGATTGCGATTTCAAAGGCGACCCTTTTATGATTACAGCGTTATTGCTTGCAAAAGCAGAAACAGTTGTCAAATTAACCGCTATTTGTAATGTTTGTGGAAATGAAGCTACAAAAACTCAACGTATAATTAATGGGAAACCAGCACATATTAATGATGAAATCATTTTAGTTGGTGCTAGCGAAGCATATGAACCACGTTGTAGAAAATGCCACGAAATATTAACCGATGAACGATAAATATATGAAAGTAGCTTTAAAAGAGGCACAAAAGGCATATGACATTGGTGAAGTACCTGTCGGATGTGTAATTGTTAAAGATAATAAAATTATAGCAAGAGCACACAACAAAAGAGAAACTTTACAACAAGCAACTGCACACGCTGAAATTCTCGCCATAAACAAAGCTTGCAAAAAAATAGGATATTGGAGATTAAACGATTGCGTGATGTATGTCACCTTAGAACCATGTACAATGTGTAGCGGAGCAATAATTCAAGCAAGAATACAAAAACTATATATTGGCGCTACCGATTCTAAAAGTGGTGCTGCAGGCTCAGTGTTGAATTTGTTTGAATATAATTTTAATCATAAAGTAATAATCGAAAAAAACGTTATGAAAAATGAGTGTCAAAAAATATTAAAAGATTTTTTCTCCAATTTACGAATTAACAAAAGATAATGGTTGAAATTAAGTCCACAGTGTGATAAAATCATAATACGTTCGATGAAA
>JAWXUG010000082.1:0-7069 GCA_044432885.1 Erysipelotrichaceae bacterium
TGCTTTAAATACTGCATCTGATAATAATGGAAGGACTTCTTTATGATTTTTTAATTTTATTTTTTTCATTTTATTCTCCTTACATTATCGTAGTTAGTTTCTTTTTAATTCCTAAAAAAAAGACCATCCTAAGATGATCTTTTGCCCTACTTATTAAGCGCTAACTTTGATACCAGGACCCATTGTTGTTGAAACAGTTACACTTGTCATGTAAACTCCTTTAACAGCTGCTGGTCTAGCTTTAGCGATTTGTCCAAAAATTGCTTGGAAGTTTTCAACTAGTGCTTCTTGTGTGAATGAGCATTTTCCGATTAGACAGTTAATGTTTCCTTCTTTATCAACACGGTATTCAACTTTACCTTTTTTGATTTCTTCAACTGCATTTGCAACATTCATTGTTACAGTTCCAGTTTTAGGGTTAGGCATTAATCCTTTTGGACCTAATAATTTACCTAATTTACCTAATTCACCCATCATATCAGGAGTTGCTACGATTACATCGAAACCAAACCATCCTTTTTTGATGTCTTCTAACATTTCTTTACCACCAACAAAATCTGCACCAGCATCTTTTGCTTCTTGTTCTTTAGCACCTTGAGTGATAACTAATACTTTTTGTGAGCGTCCTGTACCATGAGGTAACACCATTGCTCCACGAATTTGTTGATCAGCGTGACGAGGATCAACGTTTAAGTTGAATGATACTTCTACAGATGCATCGAATTTAGCTACGTTTGTTTTTTGTGCTAATTCAATCGCTTCTGCTGCTGTATATTCTTTATTTGCTTCAATAAGCTTAGCAGCTTCTAAATATTTTTTTCCAAATTTAGCCATTGTTAATTAGTCCTCCATGCCTTCTACTTTAACACCCATATTACGAGCTGTACCCGCAATAATACGCATTGCTGCTTCAACATCATTTGCATTTAAATCTGGCATTTTGTACTCAGCAATTTCACGACATTGATCAGCTGTAATTGAACCAACCTTTGTTGTTTTTGCATTTCCACTACCACTTTTAATATTAGCAGCTTTTTTAATTAAGTTTGAAGCAGGTGTAGTTTTTAATACGAAATCAAATGATTTGTCTTCGTACGCTGTAATAATTACAGGGACTACGTCACCTTGACGATCTTTTGTCGCATCATTAAACGCAACACAGAATTGTGGCATGTTAATACCAGCTGATGCAAGTGCTGGACCTGGTTTAGCTCCACCAGCCATGAATTGTAACTTGCATACTTTTGCAACTTTCTTACTCACTAGACATTCCTCCTATTTAAATTGTTCTAGCAGTGGTTAACGGACAGTTGCTGTCCTCCCACGCAATAAAATCACCCAATTAGGGCACTTACTATAGTACTTGATGATAAGCTAGATGTCAACAACTTTTTTACTCGTCACTCTTCCCTACAATACGATACACAGTAAATAACCCCACTTCAACAGATTTTATGAATTTTATTTATTTCATTTGTCTGTTTTAATGGGATTATTCAAAATATTTAATTACTTTTTTTATTTATTTTCATCTTGTAGCTAAATAGAACTAGCACAATTGCCACTGATAAAATAACCATTACAAGATACATACCAAGGTCGTTATTATCTCCTGTTACAGGGGTTATGCTCAAGGGGTTAGATTCAACTCCATCTTCTTCAATCAACTCCGCAATAAATTGCCATTCAACCTCAGCGATCAAACTTTGAATTTCGTTACCTACAGTAAGTGGGATTTTAAAATCTATCATAATATCTACCGTTTCATCCACATCAAAGGTCCCAATGTATAGAGTATCTACCATATCCTCTTTTACTTCTGCACCGTTAACTTCTACTGTATAGGTGATTTCCTCCATCAAATTAATTACTTCATGATGATCGTTTTCATCTGTCGCTTGTATATAAATATTCACAACCTCGTTATCTTCTAAATTAGTAATAACCAATTGTATCTTTTCCTGATACTCATCACCAGGAACAAGATCCTTTAAATTAGGAAATAAATCAGGAGGATCGCCTTCTACATTCTCATATCTAAAAGTATCTGTCGCTCCATCATAAATAACAAGTGGAATGTCACTTTCATCTATTTCTTCAGCAAAGCTAATAGGAACATTTGACATCAACATCATAATGGCAACAATGAACCCTATTGATTTCTTCATTATTCATTACCTCCTTCGCTATCTGTTATATATAGTAAGCTATCTAAAGATACTCCCCACACATCTTTGATTGCATTTACTTGTATTGCCTCACTTAAGACACTTATTGAAATGCTAGGAAGCTCAGTTAAATCAATGATATCTTCATCATTCACATTATATAAAAAGATATTTTCTTTTAACTCCATCGACTCAAACAAGAGCGATGTTGACTCGTTTGCTTCTAATATCTTTTTATAATAGTACACACCATCTACAAATAGCCAATCTGTTGTGTTTAAGCCAGTGGTCAGCATCAAATCATCTATACTTAAAGACAGATTTAGAACATTGCCTTTTTCATCATAAAAGGTCGGGTTTGCAATGATTTCTCCCTTGGTATTCAAAACTTCTAATATCAGATAAACACGCACATACACACTAGCTTCACCAGTATTTTTTATATATACATTTTCCTTAAGTGTAATTTCCCCATCTTGATCTACCTCCTCTTTCAGTTGTGTATCCACAATAGCTAATTTAAAATAATTATCTATACTTTGTGTGGTAGCCAAAATCAACGCAAGGGTTACCCCTGCAATAATATTAAGAAATAACAGGAACACACAAATGGGAAGTAATATTTTTGGTTTCATTTTATCGAATTTCATTATTAGCCTCCTATCTCATTAGAGTCAAAGATGTTTCTAATAAAATGCGAATCACTTATCCATTCATCTCCTTGAGTTGATTGTGTATTTTTTAAAGTGAGTGTTATATTTGCACTATCCGCCACTTCATTAGGCAACCTAGAACCTTTAATTCTCGTTAAATCTGACCAATCATACACAAGCTCCCATCCTTGTGTTGTCTCTTTAATAGGTGTTGAATATCCATAACCATAGGATACGAATAAACTCATTGTCTCTTTCGTGTCATCAGAAGATAAATGGGTCATAACTGAAGAGATATCTTTTGATAGCCAAGCACTTGAGTACAGTAACTGATAACGCCACGACCATTCACTTACCTCAGATATCACGGCATTTAGACCACTGTAAAGATTGGTTACTGTTTTAGTCATAGTATAATTTCCATCTTCACTCATTATAAATTCATTAATTGGCATAGCTACTTTCATATCGATTGTTTCATCATACAACTCATACCTTATATTAAAAACAATATCTTGTGTATAGTTGTTTATTGCGCTAGCCAAAATTGTTTTCTCTAAGTGTAAATTATAAGTATTCAAATTAACTGTAAATGAGTTTTGTTCCTCTTTATTTAATAAAAAGGTTGTTGCACTACTGTTTTTATCTATCGGTGTGGTTATGATTGCTGATAAGTAAAATGTGTCATTGGACTTAGCTCTACTATTGTAATAGCTTTGCGCTGTATAAGTATCTCCTGTTTCATTGGTGAATTGACATTCAATGAGTGGTGGGACTTGCCCTGTTACTAATTCAATCTTTTCTTTTGATTCTTGTTGATGAATCTCATTGGTTTCCCACACTACAGCAGAGGGGCGATTATTGCTAGTTGTAGCCTTTTCTATTTCATCTTCACACGCATCAGCAACTAAATAGTTGCCATCATCATCCACTAAATAGAATCCACCATCATTTAATAAGTAGCCATTTTCATCTAGTGGTTGTCCTGTAATTTGATTTAATTGAATACCACTGATTGTCCCATCGTCGTTATAGTCGTATGCTAAACTTCCTTTAGCACAATCGTTAATAAAATCTACCGATGTCCCATAGTCAACATAGACATCATAAAAGGTAAGTGATGGTTTTAATACATGCAGTGAAAAAGGGATTAATTGTGTAATACGCTCACTTCCACATACTGTCCCCTCTAATCCATCAATGGGTGTAATTAATGATTCCACAAGATAATAAGTACATGTTTCAGGGCTTAATAATTGATTATTCAAATAAGTAGATGCTTGCTCTGAATGTAAGATGGTTTGTGAATCCATTTTTATGTCTGTTTCATCTATGATTCCGTTTTCATTAACATCTTCATAGACATTTAACTCAATATCCACAAAACTATTGTTTAATCCATCAATGGTTTGATTTAAGCTATACAATAAATCACTGTAACTAACTGTATTCCCTAAATAAATGGACTGATTACTTGCCTCCACTTCAAGATTTGCAGCGATGTTTACTCTTGGTATTGGAAAAGTTTTTAATAAGGTTGTATTCCCATCTGTATCACTTTCATATAAGCCAGATGAATCTTCATTTGTAGGTACATTATTCCCACCCATAAAACCATCAATTGGTTTTATATTAAAGGAAAGAACAATCTTGTAGCCATAACTTCCATCCCCCTTCATTTCTTGTGTAACATAATGCTTATTATAATCAAAACCTGTTACTCTCACTGTTTTATCTTCTATTTGATAGAACACTTCATATTCGTCACTTGTATCATTTATATCAATTACTTCAGGCACTCCCCATGTATACTCCCCGTCACTATACCCTGTGCACGGAACAATACTCAGACTCACTTCAGCATCTTCTATCGAATCTAGCATATCGAAGTATTCAGATACGACATCTTTTATCTCTATATCTTTCTCTAGTACTACACTAGGTGCAGATATTTGAGCTTCAATATTTTGAAAGATTTCACTTAACCCCTCTGCATCGCTAGCGGTTAGATAATAGCCAGCGTTGCTTCCTTCTCCTGGATTACTTGTTGATGCAGCATCCGGATAGTTGGATGAAAGATAGTTCATAAACGAGTTAGTTGAATCTGTCTTATCAGGATTTGCCCCACTAAAAATACCTACAACATAAACAGTAGCTCCCGTAGCCTTCATCTTTTGAGCATTAGATATACTGCTATCCAAGTCATCTGATGGTTTCCCATCCGAAAATACAATAACTACCTGATTTCTTGATTCATCACTGCTTAATGAAGCAATGTTTTCCACTAACATTTTCCTAGCTTTATTAAGGCCCGAATTCATACTAGTTCCACCGGTCCATAATCCAATAGGCATATCCAATATCGTGTAAGCCAATGATCCTGGATCTCCTTTATCTGTAAATTTACCTTTAACATAATCTAAAGTAGCTAGTTCATAACTTCCCCCATCTGTATAGGCAAATTCTTTTTTACTCCATTCATAACTTGTACCATAATTACTACTATAGGTTTGTTCAATGACCGTTTTATCTCCAAAGGTAATAATGGCTACTTGATTATCTACATCATAATAATTCAAGTCTAAAATAAAATCTGCAGCAATTTGTTGCAGTGCTTGTTGTTTAGAATCACGATAAGTATAGACATTTTCAACTACTCCATCAACGGTACGTTCATAATATAATGAGGAGCCATCAAAATCACGATCCATTGACCCTGATTGATCCAATACTAAAATAATATCGCTAGGAATAGCACTGCTTTCACTCACCGTCCCTGTAGTATAAGATGCTAATGTAATGGTATATTCATTTTCTTCATTTGGAGTACTGCTCACATATTTATCTAATATAATTCCGCTTTCGTCCTCTTCTTCTATGCTGTTTTCTAATGAAAACATACTCATTGATACACCACTCACTGCTGGAAGTAATGGCCCTGCCTGCGTAAAGGTAACGGGTGTGATAAATTCTCCCACGCTTTCTTCATGATTTTCAACTTGTTGAGCTATATATGTTTTTAATGCTTCCTGCATTTCAGCAGATAAGCCCTCCATATAGGCTTCTTGCTCCTCACTCGTTTCTAACGCCATCATCTCTTCGTACACTTCTTGTACTGTAAGCTGTACGTCTTGCTCATCATCTACCCCGACGATATAGGCATCTAATGCTTCTTGATTTAAAATGCTAAGACTTTGATAAAACGTATCTTTTTCTTCTTGTGTTTCATAAGTCATATACATTTGATAAAGAGCTTCAACACTTAATAATTCATCCTCATCATTGTTGTCTGAACCAATTGAATTTATCTCTTCAATATAAACTGACAAATCATCCTGTTGCTGTGTTGACAAATTTTCATAATATGCATCTTTTTCTTCTTGTGTTTCATAAGTCATATACATTTGATAAATAGCTTCAGTAGTTAATTCATTTATTTCTTCATTATTATTTTCATTTTCTTCAATCACAACTTCCTCTGACACTTCTTCATTTATTACCTCAGTTGTTTCTGGTGTAGGACTTGCTTCATCACTCATTTCATCCTCTGAGGTTTGCGCATAAACGCTCATCGTAGAGATAATCAAAACAAGAGATAACAAAAAGGTAGACACTTCTTTTTTCATTAGTCAATTCCTCCTATTACCGTATAGGTTACTGTAGCTTCAGGCCATCCTTGGACTTCTAAAACACTTTCTTGATAAAGATTATATTGTGATTGAACACATTGAGCTTGTAATCGAATAACCATAGAATATTCTGTAAATTCATTTCCTAAGTCTGTAGGTATTGTAACTGTCGTAAATAAAGGGTCAGTATTTTCGCCAAAACTTACTGTATCTGCATAGCGATACCATCCCTCTGTATCTAATTTCCATTTCGTTTCATCTATATTAAAAACTAATCCCTCATGATCAATTTTTTCTCCATCCTCATCAACAATTTCAGACTCAAGATAAACTCTTGTATAAAAAGTCTCTTGTCCTGTATTGGTTACAAAAGGAATTTGAGAATATATATCACCAGGCATTACTTTGATTGCTTCCGTATTTAATGATTCAAGCTCTCCCTCATCATTAAGGGTCATTACAGATAAGCTTAAATCAATGTCACTTGTTGTAATGATATTTTTTGATGTGGTATTCGTTGTGTAATAGGCTAGACTTTGATAACCTACTAAACTTACGATGATTATGATTAAAATGAAGGGTATTTTCTTTTTCATATAAGACTCCTTGCTATGTGTAT
>JAWXUG010000083.1:0-7051 GCA_044432885.1 Erysipelotrichaceae bacterium
TTTGGTAGAAATCATCTCTTATTTTCGTTCTTATTCCACTTTATTTTCTCGCTTTTTTCTATCATTTTTCGTTTCTTTTATTTTCGCTTGACGCTATAGCAGTTACTTTGCGATTCAACCGTTTGAAATTTTATGAAACAAATTAATAATTTGTTGTTCCTTCTTCATTTTGCATTAATTTCACACCAGAGCTTGTTCCAATACGATTAGCACCTGCTTCAATCATATCATGTAAGTCTTGAACATTACGCACACCACCTGCTGCTTTGATGAAACAATCATCTTTTACAACACGCTTCATTAAAGCGACATCGCTTACTGTAGCCCCACTTGTAGAAAAACCAGTACTTGTTTTAACGAAGTCTGCTTTCGCTTCAACCACAGCTTTACAAGCCATTTCTTTTTGTTCATCAGTTAATAAACAAGTTTCAATAATAACCTTTAAACAAGTTTCTTTACAAGCTTCTTTAATTAATTTAATTTCATTGGTTACATATTCATAATCACCATCAATTAAAGCACCAATATTTAATACCATATCTACTTCTTGAGCACCATTTTCGATTGCATTTACTGCTTCAAAAACTTTCGTTGCTGTCGTATTAGCCCCTAATGGAAAACCAATGACCGTACAAACTAAAACCCCTGTTCCCTGTAATGCTTTTTTGCAATATGAAATCCAATACGGGTTCACACATACTGATTTAAATTGATGTGTAATTGCTTCTTGAAGCAATGTGTCGATTTGTTGCTTAGTACTGTTTTGTTTCAACAATGTGTGATCAATATACTTGTTCATTTTCTTCTTCCTCTTTTCTAATTTTATCTAAAATTGCGATAACTGCACAATCATCTCCAATATAATCTTCCTTACCAAATTCCTTGTACAAAAACTTCTCATCCCCTTTACCTAAAATAAGGATGGTATCATTGGAATTTGCTAATTCAATTGCTTGATAGATGGCATTGTATCGATCTTCTACAATGATATAGTTCTTATTGCTTATTCCTTTTGCGATTTGATTGGCAATCTCTGAAACACTTTCATCTCTTGGATCATCCTCAGTCAAAATGATCATGTCACAATATTGATCAGCTAATTCGCCAAATTGAACTCGTTTTTTTACATCACGCTTACCTGCACTTCCAAACACAGAAATAATCCGTGCATTTTTAGGGGTAATAGCTTTAGCATAGTCCATTACCTTTTTAATTCCATCAGGGGTATGCGCAAAATCAACAACAATATTAAATAATTGTCCATGATTGATACGTTCCATTCGCCCTTCAATTTGATTTAATTGATGCAGATGTTCAAGTATTTCACTCATTTCCATTCCATATAAATGTAAGGCTGAAATGGTTGCTAATAAATTATAAACATTGAATAAGGCAACAAGGTTGGTTTCAACACGATAGCTTCCTCCACTTGAAAGAGAAAGTGTAAAGACTGTTTTATCGGCATATAATTCAATATTCTTTGCTTGATAGTCCGCTTGATGATCAATGCCATAAGTAACAATTTTAGCTTTACAATCATTGACAATTTGTCCTGCAACTGCATCATCTACATTGATAATCGCATATTTGCTTTCATCAAGAGATGAAAAGAAATGCTTTTTACAATTAAAGTAATTTTCCATGGTTCCATGATAATCCAAATGATCATGGGTAAAGTTTGTAAAGATTGCATAATCAAAGTCAACCGTCGCAACCCTGCCCTGATCAATACCAATACTACTCACTTCTAAAGCACAACTTTTAATATCTCTTTTAACCATTTCACTTAAAGAATGATTTAAAATATTTACATCAGGAGTCGTTAAACCATTAACTAAATCTTGAGCCTCATAGCGAATTCCTAAAGTTCCAATATATCCACATTTTTCTTTATGATCTAACACATCTTTAATAAGGGTCGCTACACTTGTTTTCCCATTGGTTCCGGTAATTCCAAAAACTGTAAGCTTCTCACTTGGCATCCCATAAAATTTAGTACAAATACTAATTAAAGATTTGTGAACATCTTTTACTCTAATATAGGTTTTATTTTCATGATAAAAAGATAAATCATCACTATGGATAATGACAACTGCCCCATTTTTTATCGCTTGTTCAACAAACAAGTGACCATCATTTATACTTCCTTTAATACAAAAGAAAATAGAATTCGACAAGGCGTTTCGACTATCCATCATAATAGATTCAATTTCAATAGAAGGTGCGTCTTTAAATAATTGTGATAAATTCATTTTACTCCCCCCTTAAACCTTTTTCATCCACACCAATAACCTTGATTTCAATAAGTTGGTTGGCTGCTAAAAATCGATTGATATAAATAGGAACATATTCGCTTGTATGTCCAAAGGATGTAGTCCCCGATTTTTCAATAAGGACATTGACTGTTTTTCCTATCATTGACGCTTGATAGCTTGCATATGAATTTTTAGAAAGCTCTCCACATATTTTACCACGTTGTTTCTTAATTTGCTCATCAACATGATTTAACATATCATAAGCAACCGTTCCTGTTTTCTTAGCATAGGGGAAAACATGGATAAAAGAAAAGGCTACATCATTCAATGTCTGTACTGTTTTTTCAAAAGAATCATCCGTCTCATTAGGAAAACCTACAATTAAATCAGTGCTAATCGAGATATCTGGAATCATCTCACGTATATAGTTCACACGTTTTTTAAACTCATTTATGGTATAAGGGCGATTCATCTTAGCCAAGATTTCATCACATCCTGATTGTAGTGGGATATGAAGATGACGAGCTATTTTAGGATTATTTTTCATTAGATCTATTAACACATCACTAATTTCTGTGATTTCAATAGATGAAAAACGAATTCTTTGTAATCCATCAATCTTAATAAGTTGATGCACTAAGTCATCTAAATGATGATTATTCTCATCCTTATAACGTCCTGTATGAATACCTGCTAAAACAATTTCCTTGTGTCCTGTTTCAACAAGTTTATTAGCGTTCATTAATACTTCCTCTAACTTTAAAGAACGTTCAGCTCCTCTTGCATAAGGAATGATACAGTAACTACAAAATTGATTACACCCATCCTGTATCTTCAAATAAGCTCTTGTTTGATGATTAAAATGTTGTATATTCATTGTTTCATACTTAGGTTTAACTAATTGATCATCCACATAATAAATTTTCTGTTTTGTTTGTTGATATTGATGAATAGCTTCGACAATTTGTGATTTATGATTTGACCCAATTAAAATATGAATATGGTCTTGTTGAGCTAATTGTTGTGGATTCATTTGCACATAACATCCAACCACGCATAAAATCGCATCTGGATTTTCTCTTGATAATTGATTAATTTTCTTTCGTGTCTTACTTTCAGCTACATTTGTAACCGCACAAGTAAAGACTACATAGATGTCAGCTGCCTCTAATGACTCTGTGTATCCTTCATCAATTAATGATTGATGGACACTTTGAGCTTCATAAGAATTCACTTTACATCCGAGTGTAACAACTTTAAATTTAAGCATTTTCTACCTTCTTTGCTAATTTTTGTAATTTCTTTTTTGCCTTGTCATGAACCAATGTACTATTTAATAAGTACTGTATACATAAAGACTCTTCATTTTGTAAATATAATTGAACGAAGGCCTTAACCTCGTCAAGATTTAAACAATTGCATAACCCAACAACTTCAATTCTTAAGTCTGTATCGATAAAATAAAGCTGATGAAGGTTAGCATTCAATAATACTACAACCTTTTCATCATCATATATGCAGACTTCTTTACAAAAGCCATAACGGTATGGTTCTAAATGATAATTATTTATGGATTTAAATTCTTTTTTAAAATCACTCAAGAGTTTAAAAAATTGTGGCAATTCAAAAACTGCCATCTCATGATCATATAAAGCATTAATTATTGGATCAAAGAAACAAACATGAATGATCTTCTCTTGATCTATAAAGTGAACTAATTGTTGTTTAACTTTAATTAATTGATCATTTGAAAACTTATTTTTTTGTTTAAAGTCTAATTGTTCCCATATTTCAACCATTTCTTGACGCACACCCTCATAGGTTTGTTCAAGAAGTTGTTTTTGATTTAAGCTTGTATGAATAATCGATAGCTCAAAATAATCATTTATTGTTTTTACTGGATTTTTTATCTCAAAAACACTCAAATCTTTTTGAGCTTGTGCTATATATTTTTTTACACCCTTTTCTTTTAATAATGAGCGATGATTAAATTTGTATAATATTTTTTTTAATTGTTTCATTCACATAACCCACTTACTACGCTTAATGCATACGCACTTGCTGTTTCCGCTCTTAAAATACGAGGACCTAATCCCAATGATATAAAACCATTATCTTGTAAATATTGAATCTCACTTAACTCAAATCCACCCTCAGGGCCTATCACTAAGGTGATTGAGGTTTGATTTTTAATGACATCTCTTAGTTTTGATGAAGTAAAATTTAAATCTTCATATGCCACTAAATTTAACTCACTCTTGTGCTCTATACATTGTTTTAAAGTGATTGAAGGTTGAACATGGACCACCTTATTACGTTTAGATTGACAACATGCTTCAAAACATATTTTATTCCATCGCTCAAGTTTATTAGCTTTAATATCATCCATTTTAACAATGGTTCTCGCTGATGTCATCGGTATGATTTCATCTACCCCTAGCTCACATGATTTCATCAAAAAATAATCAAATTTATCTTTTTTTATAAAAGCTTGAATAATTTTAACACGTATTGGCATTTCACTATTATGCTTAATTTCTTCTTTAATGAAAGCCTTGTTTTCATCAATTAGTACAGCTAAATAGCGTATGTTACATGAATCAACAAGATAAAAACAATCGTCTTTTCGCATTCTTAAAACACGAATTAAATGATGCTTACAGGCATCATCTAATTCGTAATAATCATTCACTTTTACCATTTTATCTATAAAGTATTGTTGCATATAATCACCTCTTTTATTTTATCAAAATTTAAAGCGTAACACAAAAAAAATGAAGATTAACTTCACTTTTCTTGGTTTTCCTGGTTTTCTTGTGTTTCCTTTACGACCTTAATTTGAATCACTTTTCTAAGATCTGAATCAGTAATAATAAATTGATAATCTTTATACTCAAATGATTCTCCAACTGTTGGAATTTTATCCATCATATGGATAATCCATCCTGATGCAGTTACAAAATCAAATTCTTCTTCTAAATCTAGTTTGAAAAACTCAAACATATCATCTAAGTCAACATCACATTCCACTAAGAAAGTAGTGTCATCTATTGGTTTAAAATATTCTTCTATTTCATCATGCTCATCATAGATTTCTCCTACCAACTCCTCTAGGATATCTTCCATAGTGATAATACCAGCTGTTCCACCATATTCATCCAACACGACAGCCATATGGGTTTTATTACTTTGTAATTGCCTTAACAAGCCTGAAATTTTAACTGAAGCACTTGTTAATTGAACCTCTTTAATAATCGGTTCAATAGACTTTACTTGATCGCGATAATACAGATAATAAAAATCCTTTTCATGAATGATTCCAATGATATTGTCTATAGTCTTACGATAAACTGGAATTCTTGAAAACCCATTGATTCTGAATAGACTTTCAATTTCTTCAAAGTCAGTATCCTCACTAATCGCAATTACGTCTACTCTAGGTGTTAAAATATCTCTAACTTCTAAATCATTAAATTCAATTGCAGCAACGATCAAGTCGGATTGATGTTCATTTAAACCACCATCATTTTGCACTTCCTCAACCATAGTTACTAATTCCTCTGAAGTAACTGAATCATCAGATTTAATATTAAAAACTAAGGTAATCAATTTCTTCCACAAGTCAAATAAATAGTTTAATGGTGTCATTAAAAACACCAACATAGACATAATTGGCGTCACAGCTATAGCATACTGTTCAGGCATTTCCTTAGCGATATTTTTAGGAGTAATTTCCCCAAAAATTAATACAGCTAAAGTCATTACAACTGTCGATATGCTTACCCCTAATTCTTGACCTATTAAGTCAATAAATAAAATGGTAGCCAAGGATGCACCCGCAATGTTAACAATATTGTTACCGATTAAAATCGTTGAGATCAATGACGAATAATTTTCCGTCAAATTCAACGTTGTTTGTGCCCTTTCATTTCCATTATTGGCCATATTCTTTAGCCTTATTTTATTTAAACTAGAAAAAGCTGTTTCTGTAGCCGAGAAAAAACCCGACATCAAGATGAGCCCTACTAGCATCATGATTATATTTATATAGTTCATTTCTTTATCCCTTTCCTATGTATTCAATGTTAAATAAAATGATTAAAATCTTCTTCTGAAAAAAAGAAATTGATTTAACACCCTCATAGCATACTCAAGAGAAATTTCATTTTTAAAATTTAAACGTATGGGAATAGACGTCTCGTCCAAGTTTCAACACATCCTTTCAAAATATAACGTATTATAACATGCTTAAAATAAATGTGCAATTATTTATCAAATTCAAAAATTAAAAAAAGAATTGAATAAATCAATCCCTTTTAAACATTAAAATATTCTTTTAATAACTCTTCATTGTAATTTACAATAAGCTCATTAGGAAAATTTGCTAGTGTAATCGCCTCAATTGAATGTTCAATATTACCTACATCAAGACAAAAATGTGCATCACTATTCATGATGATTGGACATTTTAATTCTTTACAAATCGCAAGGATTTCTTTAATATTTTCTTTTGCATTTAATCTAAATGCATCAGGTTTTAAAGAAGAATTATTCACCTCAATTAACACATGGTTTTGTACACAAGCCTCGATTACTTGACGATAATCACACATATGCTTTCCATCATCAATATGTCCTAAAACACGCACGATAGGATGTCTTAAAGCTCTAAGATAGGCCTGTGTGGTTGCTTCGATGTTTTGATAACCAAAAACCGGACTATGAATTGAGGCAATGGCATAATCAACAACACTTAATGACTCATCATCTACATCTATATCCCCTTCTGGATTCAT
>JAWXUG010000084.1:0-6894 GCA_044432885.1 Erysipelotrichaceae bacterium
AAGTATATCAGGATTTATTTTCAGCAGAATACTTATTGTAAGCTGTCTTGTACTCATACAAATCGCAATAATTTGTGTAGCATTTATATGGTTTTATGATTTTATAGAATATATATGGGGTGGGTTTAGCTTACTTAGCATAGTTTTAGTTGTTTGGATTATAAATGATCAATCTAATCCAGCTTTTAAATTAGCTTGGGTATTACCAGTGCTTGTTTTTCCTGTGGTAGGAGGATTTTTATATCTTTTTATTGAAACAAATTTCGGTGGCAAGACTTTTAATAAAAATGTTCAACAAATATTAAATGATACAAAATTTTTGTTGAAGACCAAAGATGAAGTAAGAAATCAATTGAAAGAAAAACCATTAAATACGCTTTCAACCTATATAGAAAATGTAAGTGGATTTCCTGTTTATCAAAATACTACGCTTGAATACTTTCCTTTAGGAGAAGCTAAATTTGCAGCAATGAAGCAAGAATTATCTTTAGCGAAAGAATTCATTTTTTTAGAATACTTTATCATTCAAGAGGGAATCATGTGGAATGAAATACTTGCTGTATTGGTGAAAAAAGCAGCAGAAGGTGTCGATGTAAGAGTGATGTATGATGGTATAGGAACAATACGTACATTACCCATCAATTATGATAAACAATTAAAAGCAATGGGGATAAAGGCTAAAGTGTTTAGTCCTGTAGTCCCTCTTGTTTCAACACACCAAAATAATCGTGATCATCGTAAGATCCTAGTCATTGATGGCAAGGTGGCCTTTAATGGTGGTATAAATTTAGCTGATGAATATATTAATCAAAAAAAAGTTCACGGTCATTGGAAGGATGTAGCGATTATACTCAAGGGGGAAGCGGTGAAAAGCTTTACTTTGATGTTTTTACAAATGTGGAATATTGATGAAAAAAGAAAAGAAGCGTATACTCCTTATTTAGAAGATAAGTTATCATGCCATTCGTCAGGATTTGTTATCCCATATTGCGATAATCCTTTAGATAGTGATCGAGTAGGAGAGATAGTCTACATGGATATGATTTACAAAGCAAAAAACTATGTACATATTATGACCCCCTATTTAATTATCGATAATGAAATGCTTACTGCCCTTAGTGTGGCTGCTAAAAGTGGTGTAGATGTAAAAATTATGATGCCTCATATTCCTGATCAAAAAGTGCCTTTTGATACAGCTAGAAGTTATTATCCACAACTTCTAAAAGCAGGTGTGAAGATATACGAATATACACCTGGTTTTGTTCATGCTAAGATGTTTGTCTGTGACGGGAATAAAGCCGTAGTGGGCACTATTAACTTGGATTATCGTAGCTTATATCATCATTTTGAATGTGCAACCTACATGGAAGATGTTGAATCGATTACTGCAATAGAAGAGGACTTTAATGATACTTTAAATCAATGTCAACAAGTCAGCATGAAAACCTATAAGCAACTGCCTTGGATAAAACGATTGATGGGTAAAATTTACAGATTGCTAGCTCCTTTGATGTAAGAGACAAAAAGGAACGTTGCAATCCTATTGAAAAAATAATAATACATAGTAAAATAGATAAAGGAGGAAATTAAAATGAACGCATGGGATAAATATTTAGACAACGGTTTAAATGATGTAATGACTTTTAATGAAGGCTACAAAAGCTTTTTGACAAAAGGGAAGACAGAAAGAGAATGTGTAACAATCACAGAGCAAATTGCTGTGGATCATGGCTTTAAAAAATTAGATGAATATATTGCTAATAACCAACCATTAAAAACAGGGGATAAAGTATATAGCATTAATAAAGGTAGAAATATTGTTTTGTTTGTAATTGGTGAAAAACCACTTGTAGAAGGATTAAATATTTTAGGGGCGCATATTGACTCACCTAGATTAGACCTTAAACAAAAACCACTTTATGAAGATAAAGATTTAGTATTATTTGATACACACTATTATGGTGGCGTTAAAAAATATCAATGGGTAGCACGTCCATTAGCACTTCATGGAATTGTATGTAAAAAAGATGGTAGTGTTGTAAATGTTGTTATCGGAGAAGATCCAAGTGATCCTGTAATTGGTATTAGTGATCTACTACCACATTTAGCGGCAGATCAAATGCAAAAGCCTGCTCATAAGGTAATTGAGGGTGAAGATTTAAATGCGCTTGTAGGAAGCATTCCGTCAAAAGATAAAGATGCCAAAGAACGTGTTAAACAAGCCATTCTTGATTTATTAAAAGAGAAGTATGATATTGAAGAGGATGACTTTATTTCAAGTGAATTTGAAATTGTACCAGCTGAAGATGCCCGTGACTATGGGCTTGATCGCAGTATGGTAATGGGATATGGACATGATGATAGAGTATGTGCCTATACTTCATTAAAAGCGATTTTAGACATTGATACACCATCAAGAACTGCATGTTGTATCTTAGTGGACAAAGAAGAAGTAGGTTCAAATGGATCAACAGGGATGCATTCAAGCTATTTTTCAAATGTTGTCTTAGAAATGTTAGCCTTACAAGGTGAGGGTACAGAGTTATCATTAAGACGTGCAATGGAAAGATCCTTGATGTTATCAAGTGATGTATCAGCTGCTTATGATTCAAATTATCCATCAGTAAATGAAATGAAAAATACCGCATTCTTCGGAAATGGTATTTGTATTAATAAATATACAGGGGCACGTGGTAAATCTGGTTGTAATGATGCTAGTCCTGAGTTTTTGGCTAAAATCAGAGCTATTTTTGCAGAAGATGACATTATGTTCCAAACTGCTGAGTTAGGACGTGTGGATCAAGGAGGCGGAGGAACAATCGCCTATGTCCTTGCGAACTTGAATATGGAAGTTGTGGATGCAGGAATCGCGGTGCAAAATATGCATGCACCAAGTGAGGTTGTAAGTAAGGTCGATGTATATGAATCCTATCGTGCTTATAAAACTTTCTTAAATAAATGTAAATAATTGAAACAAGTTACACAAAAATAACACAAATACATTCTATACTATAAAGGAACTAGTAATTAAAATAATGTAAATAGAGATATTTACAAATTTCTTTCCCCGTATGGATGTAATTCCAAAAAAAGATGAGCAATCATCTTTTTAAATTAGTTATAATTAATGGATAGTAAATAAATGTTTAAAAAATTGAAATATTTGAAATGAATTGTAATAGTTTACACAAAAATAACACAAAACCATCTTATACTATAAAAGAACTAGTAATTAAAATAATGTAAATAAAAATATTTACAAATTTCTTTCCCCGTATGGATGAAAATCCAAATAAAAAAGATGAGCGATCGTCTTTTTTTATTTGTTTTTTTTGTAAGGGATGTCAGATAATAACATTCATTGAATTAAATAATGTAAAAAGGTATGATGAAACTAGAAATAAGAAAGTAAGTAAACCATACTTAAAAAAAGATAGAACCCTTTTCTAGGTATTTTTACTATGCTTTCTTGTTAGAAAAGGAGAGAATTATGTTACATCTGAAAAAAGTATTTAACGAGTATCACTTTACTACACCTAATTTAGCAATCTATCAGGCAGACAACAAGTTTCCTAAAAACAAATTAAACACGTTCTCTATGCCCGCTGAAACAGCTTATCGATTAATTAAAGATGAATTAATTGATGAAGGAAATGCAAGACAAAACTTAGCAACTTTTTGTCAAACTTATATGGAACCTGAAGCAACAAAACTGATGTCAGAATGCTTAGCGATTAATGCAATTGATAAATCAGAATACCCTAAAATGACAGAAGTTGAAAATTATTGTGTCAATATTTTAGGGGATTTATGGAATGCTCCTGATGAAAGCAAGGTATTAGGCACTTCAACTGTTGGATCATCTGAAGCGTGTATGCTGGGTGGCATGGCTATGAAATTTAGATGGCGTAAGCTAGCGGAAGAAGCAGGAATTGATTTAACAGCTCATAAACCTAACTTAGTCATTTCCTCAGCCTATCAGGTATGTTGGGAAAAATTCTGTGTTTATTGGGATATTGAATTAAGAGCAGTTCCTCTTGATGAAGATCACATGAGTTTAAATATGGATACCTTATTGAATTATGTCGATGATTATACTATTGGCGTTGTGGGCATCCTTGGATTAACTTATACTGGTAAATTTGATGATATTGAACATTTAGATAAATTGATTGAAAAGTATAATGAAACGGCAAAAGTTAAAATCGGCATTCACGTTGATGGTGCATCAGGTGGGATGTTTACCCCTTTTGTAGATCCTCATTTAAAATGGGATTTTAGATTAAAAAATGTACACTCTATTAACACTTCAGGACATAAATTTGGATTAGTTTATCCAGGTATTGGCTGGGTATTGTGGAAAGATCATGAATATCTACCAGAAGATTTAATTTTCTATGTAAATTATCTAGGTGGTGAAGAGCCTACGATGGCAATTAATTTCTCTAGATCAGGATCTCAAATCATTGGGCAATATTATATTTTCATGCGCTATGGTAAACAAGGAATAGAACTTGTACAACGTCACACACGTGACTTAGCTTTAACAATTACCAAAGCACTTGAAGAAATGAAAATCTTTGAAATTTTGAATGATGGCGGTAATGTCCCTGTTATCTGTTATCGTTTAAAGGACAAGGATGCTCAAAAATGGTCTTTATATGATTTATCTGATCGCTTAGCAATGAAAGGTTGGCAGGTACCAGCATATACCTTACCTGATAACTTAAAAGATGTTGCGATTCAACGTTTTGTAATCCGTGCTGATTTCTCTGCGACTATGCGTGATGCCTTAGTCCAAGACTTAAAATTTGCGATTGACTATTTAGAAAAGAACACACCTATAGACACGGCTGGTAAAACAAAGAGTGGCAAACAAGGATTTACACACTAGAAAGGGGAATGTATGACAACCAATAAAAATACAAGCAAACATTTATCTTTATTTGGCTTCTTTGCATTAACTGCAACGATGGTCATGACCGTTTATGAATATCCAACTTTTGCCTCATCTGGATTCTCCTTAGTTTTTTATTTAATCATTGCAGGGGTATTTTGGTTTTTACCTGTTGCACTATGTGCTGCCGAAATGGCTACCGTTAAAGGATGGGATATAGGAGGTGTTTATTCCTGGTCTGGTCATCTATTAGGTGAAAGATGGGGATTTGCCAATATCTTCTTTCAATGGTTTCAGATTACTGTTGGATTTGTAACAATGATTTATTTTATTTTAAGTGCCTTATCAGTTGTTTTTGATTATAGTGCTTTAAATGATAACTCAACGATTCGCTTTTTTGGTGTATTGATTATCTTTTGGCTACTTACTTTCTCACAATTTAAAGGGACTAAATTGACAGCTAAAATCTCTAAAATAGGTTTTAGTATTGGTGTAATGATACCTGCTATTATCTTATTCGGATTAGCGATTGGTTTCTTTTTAACCAATGGACAAAGTCAAATGGATTTAAGCTTTAGTTCTTTAATTCCTGATTTTACACAGTTAGATACCTTAGTAGTCTTTGTTTCCTTTATTTTAGCTTATGCTGGAATTGAAGCCTCTGCTACACATGCCAATGAAATGGTCAATGTTAAACGTAATTATCCATTAGCAATCATTGCCTTAGTATTATTGGCTATTGTTTTAAATACAATTGGTGGTATTGCAATAGGTGCAGTTGTTCCTTCATCAGAACTAGGCTTATCTACTGGTGTATTACAAGGCTATACAGGCTTACTTGATCACTTTACTACAGGTATGGATTGGCTTGTGCGCGTTATTGCCTTATTGATTGCAGGTGGTGTTATGGCTGAAGTATCAGCATGGGTCGTTGGTCCTTCATGGGGGATGATGATTGCTGGTAAGCAAGGTTTATTACCTAAGGCTTTATCTGAAAAGAATAAAGAAGGGGTTCCTGTTAAATTCTTAATTTTGCAAGGAATTATTGTGAGTATTTGGACAGCGGTATTAACTTTTGGTGGTGGCGGTAATGATAACTTATCTTTCTTTACAGCTATTTCACTTACTGTAGTTATTTATGTGTTGGCGTATATTATCTTCTTTGTTGCTTATTTAAAAATGGTATTGAAGCATGATGACTTGCAACGCTCATTTGAATTTTCAAAAAATAAAGTAATTAAATGCATTGTAGGATTATCAGGTTTATTGGTATCGCTTATTGCCTTTGGAATTTCTTTTATTCCTCCATCGGAGTTAAGTGGAGAAGGTACAACCTATTTAACGATTTTAGTTGCAAGTTTTGTGGTTACTTTAGTAATACCATTTATTATTTATAGTGTGATGAGAAAGAAAAATCCATTGCCAAAGGGTGTAAGTATGCCTAATTTACAGGATGAATAAATTATAAAATAGTACACCATATAGAAAAAAGAATGCATTTTTGCATTCTTTTTTTCGTGGTGTGCCGAGTATGGTACATAGCTAACTGGTGAAAGTCCAGAGTGGAGGAACTCACAACCAACCACATAGTAACGCACAAGGTGCATATCGTGAGGTATGAGCTGAAGAAAGTGTAGTGCAAAATCTTGACCTGACGAACAGAAATTTAATACCAAGGCTGTAAATAGGGGTGATGTTACCATACAAACAAAAGCCCAAAGAGTGAGCGTAACTATTTGCAGTAAATTAAGCAGGTAAAAGATGAAAGTTATGTATCTTACCTCGGGAGGTCTTGCAAGTGGATTTTTTCATAGTAACAACGAATTGCAAGAAGTCAGCAGAAGTCATAGTACCACCATGAGGAGTGGGAAGGACAGAACAAATTGTAGTAGTCGTAACTACTAAGTATCGGACTGTAAATAGTCAGAATGTATTAATGAGGAGAGTATGAGCGTATCTCAAAGGGTTACTCAAAAAAGACGATTTTACAGTTCACG
>JAWXUG010000085.1:0-6786 GCA_044432885.1 Erysipelotrichaceae bacterium
TAGAAATGTTTGATGCCTCTGTTGGTAGTTGTAGTGTAATGATGCCATTTGGTGGAAAGACACAATTAACACCAAGTATTGCTTCTGTTTCTAAAATTCCTGTGTTAGATGGGAAAACGACTTCATGTTCAATCTTAACTTATGGATTTAATCCTCAGTTAATGGAATATTCATGTTTTACAGGCGCAATGTATAGTGTGCTTGAATCAATGGCTAAAACCGTTGCGGTAGGTGGCTTATTAAAAGAAACGTATTTTTCATTCCAAGAATATTTTGAACGTTTAAATAAAGAAGCAACACGTTGGGGAAAAGTTACTCAAGCTTTATTGGGAACAATCTATGTACAAGATTTCTTTAACTTAGCTGCAATTGGTGGTAAAGATAGTATGTCAGGTACTTTTAATGAGATTAGTGTACCTCCTACTTTAATTAGTTTTGCATGTACCCATGCTAATACGAAATATATTGTTTCAAGTGAAATGAAACAAGTTAATTCTCATTTAGGGGTGTTTGTCCCTAAAATCAATGAGGAAGGTTTCCCTGATTTACATAGTTATGAAGCTATTTTTAATCAAGTAATGAAGCTTACTCAAGAAAAGAAAGTCTTATCTTCTTATGTTGTTGATGAGGGTGGAATAATCTCTTGTTTATTTAAAATGAGTTTGGGGAATAGAATAGGCTTTCATATCGATAGTCAATTAGATTTATTATCTTATCTACCAGGGGCTATTATTATTGAAACAAAAGATATGGTTGTAGAAGATTATTACCATGAATTAGGAAAAACAACAGCTGTAGGATATGAAGTTAATGGAGTATCTTTTAAGGAACAGGAAGTTTTTGAAGCATGGATTAATCCATTATATGATTTATATCCTGTATGGGTAAAAAATCAAACAAAAGAGGTGAAAACCTTACATCATGAAACAAGCAGTAAACGTTATGCAACCAATAAAGTAGCACAACCTCTTGTTTGTTTACCAGTATTCCCTGGTACCAATTGTGAGTATGATACCAAACGTGCTTTTGAAGATGAAGGCGCAATAGGTCAGTTTGTTGTCTTTAAAAATTTAAATAAAGAAGATGTTTTAAATTCTATTGATCGCTTTGTTGAAGTTTTAGATAAATCACATATTTTAGCTTTATCTGGAGGGTTTTCAAGTGGAGATGAACCTGACGGTAGTGCGAAATTTATTGTGAATGTGCTTCAAAATACAAAGGTTAAACAAGCCATTGATCGCCTATTAAAACGTGAAGGCTTAATCATTGGTATTTGTAATGGGTTCCAAGCCCTTATTAAATCAGGATTACTTCCATATGGTGAAGTAAAAACACTCAATGATCATGATGCAACCTTATATCGTAATGACATTCATCGCCATATTTCACTAATGGCGCATACGAGGGTCGCAAGTAATCAATCACCTTGGCTACAAGATTTACGAGTTGGCGAAGATCATATGATTGCGATGAGTCATGGAGAAGGGAAGTTTATTTGTAATGTTGATTTGTTACAAACCTTAATTGAGAATGGACAAGTAGCCTTTCAATATGTAGATGAACATAATGAAGCTTCAAATCATCCAACTTATAATGTGAATGGTAGTACCTATGCGATTGAAGGAATTGTCTCAAAATGTGGACAAATCTTAGGGAAAATGGGACATAGTGAACGTTATGTTGAAGACACTTTTATCAATATCGTTGGTAATAAAAAACAATCAATATTCAAGAGTGGTGTAAACTACTTTAAGGGGGAAAAATAATGTCAAAATCATATGAGCAAGCGGGGGTAAACCTTGAAGCCGGTTATGAATCAGTTGAACGTATCAAAAAACACATCGCACGTACGAAACAAAAAGGTGTGATGGGTGCTATTGGTGGGTTTGGAGGAATGTTTGATTTATCCTCTTTAAATATGAAACAACCTATTCTAGTCAGTGGAACTGATGGGGTAGGAACTAAACTTAAGTTAGCGATGATGATGAATAAACATGATACAATTGGTCAAGATGTCGTAGCGATGTGTGTAAATGATGTGTTGGCACTAGGGGCTAAACCTTTATTCTTCTTAGATTATATCGCTGTTGGGAAAAACGACCCTAAACAAATTGAAGAAATCGTTGCGGGTGTATGTGATGGTTGTGTTTTAGCAGATTGCGCCCTTGTAGGTGGTGAAACAGCGGAAATGCCTGATATGTATGCTGAAGGCGATTATGATATTGCAGGTTTCACAGTAGGCGCTGTTGAAAAATCTAAAATGATTCAACCAGAACATGTAAAAGTAGGCGATGTAGTGATTGGTCTTGCTTCAAGTGGCGTTCACTCTAATGGCTTCTCATTGGTTCGTAAGATTGTCTTAAAAGATCATCATTTAGACTTAAATGCCTATGATGAAAGCCTAGGTACAAGTTTAGGGGAGGCCTTATTAACTCCAACAAAAATATATGTGCGTCCAGTATTACGTGTGCTTGAAGAAGTAGATGTTCATGGCGTAGCGCACATTACCGGTGGTGGTTTTTATGAAAACATGCCACGTTGCTTAGATAAAGGGCAGGGGATTGAAATCGTACGTGAAAATGTTGATGTATTACCTATTTTTAAACGTCTACAAGCACTATCTAATATGGATGAAAAAGAAATGTTTAATGTCTTCAATATGGGCATTGGAATGATCTTAATTGTCGATCCAAGTGAGGTTGAAAAAACCTTATCTTTATTAGCAAGTATGAATGAAACAGCTAAAGTGATTGGACGTGTAATTGAGGGTGAAGGAGTTACTTTCAAATGAAAAAGATAGCAATCTTTGCCTCTGGTTCAGGAACCAACTTTGAAGCCATCGCTGATGCGATTTCAAAAGGCTTGATACCTGCTGAGTTAGCTTTAATGGTATGTGATGTGCCAGGAGCTAAAGTAATCAAAAAGGCTGAAAAAAGAGGGATTGATACGTTAGTGTTTGATCCTAAAGCCTATGAAAATAAAAAAGGGTATGAAATGATGATTGTTGAAGCATTAAAACAAAAAGAAGTATACTTCATTGTCCTAGCAGGTTATATGCGATTATTGTCTAATGTACTTTTAGATAGTTATCCAAATCAAATTGTCAATATCCATCCCTCTTTACTTCCAGCATTTAAGGGAAAAGATGCGATTACTCAAGCCATTGACTATGGGGTGAAGGTGATGGGTGTTAGTATTCATTATGTAAATCAAGAAATGGATGGTGGAGCAATTATTGCTCAAAAAGCATTAGAAATAACAGGATTAACTCATGATGAAATAGAAACAAGAATTCATCATATTGAACATCAATTATATCCTGAAACATTAAATCAACTATTAAAGGAGCATGTATGAAAAGAGCATTAGTAAGTGTATCAGATAAAAGTGGCATTGTAGCCTTTTGCCAAGCTTTAAGTCAATTAGATTATCAAATTATTTCAACAGGTGGAACGAAGAAAACCCTTGATGAAGCAGGGGTTTCTACCATTTCAATTGATGAAGTGACAGCATTTCCTGAAATGTTAGATGGACGTGTGAAAACCTTACATCCATTGATTCATGGCGGCTTATTAGGGATTCGTGATAATGCATCCCATATTCAGCAAATGAATGAACATGATATTCAACCTATTGATTTGGTATGTGTGAATTTATATCCATTTAAAGAAACCATTTCGAAAGCAAACTTCACACATCAAGAAGCAATAGAAAATATTGATATTGGTGGGCCAAGTATGATTCGTAGTGCGGCTAAAAATCATCAATTTGTTACTGTGGTTACGGATGTAAATGATTATTTGCTTGTCATTGATGAAATTAAAGCCAATGGGGATACAACTTTAGATACAAGATGCAAATTAGCTGCTAAAGCTTTTAGAACCACAGCTGCCTATGATCAAATGATTCAACATTATTTAACCAATCAATTTGATGAAGAAAACCAAGAAAAGAAAATCTTATCTTATGAACTTAAACAAAGTTTACGTTATGGAGAAAATCCACATCAAAAAGCGGCTTTTTATGTAGATAATGAAAACCTAAGTTATAGTATGGCGAATGCACTTCAACTTCATGGAAAAGAATTATCTTATAATAATATTCAAGATGCGAACGCAACCTTACAAATTTTAAAAGAATTTAAAGGTCAAAGTGCGGTGGTAGCGGTCAAACATATGAATCCTTGTGGGGTTGCGATTTCAAGTGATATCACAAGTGCTTATAAAAAATGTTATGAGGCCGACCCAATGAGTATTTTTGGGGGTATTGTCGCTTTTAATGAAGAAGTTAATGAAGAATGTGCAACTATGATGAGTCAAATCTTTTTAGAAATTATCTTAGCGCCCTCATTCTCAAAAGAGGCTTTTGAAATATTAAGTAAAAAGAAAAATATACGTTTAATGACCTTTAACACAGAAGGACCATGTGCTAGTGAAAAATTAGTATCTGTTTCAGGTGGGATTTTGGTACAAGAAGAAGATTTCGTTTTAGAAACAAAACAAAGTTTAAAAACGGTTACTTCAACTAAGCCAACTGATGGACAAATTGATGACGCACTGTTTGGTGCAAAGGTGTGTAAACATGTGAAATCGAATGCGATTGTTCTTGTCAAAGATGGGGTTACAGTAGGTGTTGGTGCTGGGCAAATGAATCGTGTTGGTGCATGTAAGATTGCATGTGAACAAGCTGGTGATAAAGCGAAGGGAAGTGTACTAGCTTCTGATGCTTTCTTTCCAATGGATGATACAGTTGCTTTAGCTAATGAATATGGTGTAAGTTGTATTATTCAGCCTGGAGGATCAATCAAAGATCAGGAATCTATTGATTTATGTGATAAATGCCAAATCGCGATGGTATTTACAGGATTAAGGCATTTTAAACACTAATGAAAAAAGTACTTGTCATTGGTAGTGGGGGTCGTGAACATGCGATTGCCTATAAATTTAAAGAAAGTAAATATGTACAAGAGGTTTTTGTAGCACCAGGAAATCCTGGGATGAGCGATGTTGCAACCCTTGTCTCTATTGATCAAATGGATTTTGATGGCTTAATTAATTTTTGTCATCAAGAAAAAATAGACCTAGTTTTTGTAGGACCTGAAATTCCACTATGTGCAGGGATTGTTGATGCGATGCTTCAAGAAAACATTAATGTCTTTGGTCCTGATGCATATTGTGCCAATCTTGAAGGTAGTAAAAGCTTTTCAAAACAAAAAATGAATCAGTTTAATGTGCCTACAGCAGCCCATGCATCCTTTGATGATTATCAAGACGCATGTGCTTATTTGAAAACACAAAAGATGCCGATTGTTTTAAAGGCAGACGGTTTAGCTGCTGGTAAAGGTGTACTAATCCTTGAAACATTAGAGGAAGCTTTAAAAGCGCTAGAAGATTTAATGGTTCATAAGTTATTTGATGACTCCTCATCAACCGTAGTCATTGAAGAATTTTTACAAGGAGAAGAATTTTCTTTATTCGTCTTAGTAAATGAAGATGTGATGTATCCTTTTGAAATAGCCCAAGACCATAAAAGAGCTTTTGATCATGATGAAGGATTAAATACTGGAGGTATGGGTGCTTATACACCAGTAAATCATCTTCCTGAACAAGCAAAAAAAGATGCTTTTGAACAAATTGTTAAACCGATGGTATTAGGGTTAAACCAAGAAGGACATCCATTTACAGGCTTATTATATGCTGGATGTATGTTATGTGAGGATGGGGTTAAAACAATCGAGTATAATGTACGATTCGGAGATCCTGAAACAGAAGTTTTATTATTAGCCCTTGAAAATGACTTATATGAAGCCATTGAAAATCTATTGGCTAAAAATCATCAATACCAGCTTGCTTTTAAAAAAGAAGCCTTTGTAGGTGTGGTTATGGCAAGTAATGGATATCCTGAAACTTCTACAAAAGGGGTTATCATCAATGGTTTAGAGAATGTCAACGCTCCAATATTTCATATGGGAACAGCCATTAAAGATAATCATTTAGTCACAAATGGTGGTCGTGTCTTATTTGTAGTTGGAAGTGGTAACTCTATTCTTGAAGCAAAACAAAAAGTCTATCATGAAATAGAAAAAATACAATGTGATGCACTGTTTTATCGTAAAGATATTTCAGATAAGGCATTATGATAAGCAATACTATTCTAAGAACCTATCGAGGTTCTTTTTTCTACACTTAACCTTCACACTATTTTTAAGTATGTTTAAGGAATCCCTTTTATAATTGAATAGTACGATTAAGAAAGGAAGAAAGTATGAGTAAAAAATTAATTGTAGTAACTTTATGTTTATCATTGTTTTTAATAGGATGTTCATCATCTGAGGATACAGTAGTAGATGAGGAAAATAATGTAGAAGAATTAACAGAAGGAAATCATGAAAATATGGAAGATCGTGAAATGCCTGAAATGGCCGAAGGAGAAATGCCAGAAGATCGTGAGATGCCTGAATTTGCTGAGGGAGAAATGCCTGAAGATCGTGAGATGATGGATGGTGAAATGATGGAAGGCAGAGAAATGATGGAAGGCGAAATGATGGAAGATCGTGAGATGCCTGAAATGGTTGAAGGAGAAATGCCTGAAGGTGAAATGGGCCAGGGTAGAGAAATGATGCAACAACCACAAGAGGGTGTTGCTGAGTAAAATTTAATACTAAAAAAGACTAATTTAAGATCATGAACCAACCCCTGTCAAGTAGACACGGTAAATAAATAAAATTCTATACATGACCAAGTTGATTGATTTCAACTTGGTTTTTTGTTTTTTCAATTTTCTCCC
>JAWXUG010000086.1:0-6694 GCA_044432885.1 Erysipelotrichaceae bacterium
TATACAATGCTTACATGGCATGATGGAATACAAGGAACGCTATCTTGAAGTGATGTCATATTTTGCGAAAAAAGGCTATGTTTGTGTGATTCATGATCATAAAGGTCATGGTAAAAATGCTGAAACTCTCGGCTATTTTGGTCTTGGGGATGGCTGGTATCAACTTATTGTAGATACCAAACAGGTTAGTGACTATATTAAGGAACAATATCCTACATTACCTCATATTCTTTTAGGGCATAGCATGGGTTCTATGGTCGCAAGAAGCTATTATAAGCGTTATCCAAGTGACATTGATGCGATGGTGTTGACAGGTGCACCCTATTATGATCCATTATCTGCTGTTGCGGGGATTGTTTCAAAAGCAGTTTTGTTTTTTAAAGGTTCTAAACATCCAAGCAAGACCTTAAATAAATTGTTTTTTATGCAGGCAAACAAAAAATATAAAAACCTAGATTGGTTAAGTGAAAATGCTGAAAATGTAAAAGCTTATTTAAATGATCCTTTATGTGGTCAACTATTTACTGCAAGTGGCTACTATTATCTTGCGAAAGGGATGAAAGACATGCATGATTACACTGACTTTAAAGAAGATGCTTCACAAACTCCTATTCTGTTTGTGGCTGGAGCAGATGATCCTATCATTGGTGGAGAAAAAGGATTGAAAGATTCAATGGATGTCTTTAAAAAATCAGGCTTTAGTGATATTAGTAAACATATATATGAAAACAAAAGACATGAAATTTTACTAGAAAGCAATCGTGAAGAAGTTTATAAAAATATCGTGGATTGGTTAAATGGTTATTTTAAAGAAGATACAGCTGCTAAAATATCTAAAACTTCATAAATGAATTGACAAACGTCAACTGTTTGATATAATAATACGGGTAAGAAATTAGGTGATTTGATGAGATGGCAACGTAAAGAATTAGCCGCTTTAAAAACAATTGAATTGGAAACTAGTTTTACAATCGATCCTAGTCTCTTTGCTTCTAATGGACTTTTGAAAGAAATCAAAGAAGTTTATGTAGAGGGACAAGTGAAATATGATGAGCGCCAAGATATTGTCTATGTTGATTTGATGATAGATGGTGTGATGATTTGCCCTTGCGCGATAACAAATGAAGATGTGGAACACACATTTGAAACAAACTTTAATGATATCTTTAGTTTCTTTAAGGCTGAAGCATATGATGCTTATCCAATTGAAGCAGATGAATTGGATTTAGAACCGTATCTTCAAGATATTGTGATGCAGGAAGTTCCATTAAAGGTTGTAAAAAAGGGTGAAATAGTTTATCCTAAAGGTGACGGTTGGCATGTGTCAACTGAAGAAGAATATGAAAAGAGCAGAGAAGAGAAATTAGATCCGCGCTTAGCAGTATTACAAAATTACCAATTTAATGATAAGGAGGAATAAAGAATGGCTGTTCAACAAAGAAGAAATTCAAAAACTAGAAAAGCAAAACGTAGAACACACTACAAATTACAAGCACCGACTATTACAAAATGTGCTGCATGTGGGGAATATAAAAGACCTCATCATTTATGTGAATGTGGAGCTAAATAAGTATAGTTTGAATTTATAAACCATCGTATGATGGTTTTATTTTTATTTACGGAATATAGAACACCTTTAAACAGGTGTTTTCTTTTTTATTTGATATGTTTTCCTTTACAAAAAGTCTAAAAAAGTTCATAATAGTGGTATAAAGTGGTGAAAAGTAGAAGAAAGTGGTGATTCTTGCGTGTTTATTGGTGAATATCGACATAACCTAGATGCAAAAAATAGAATAATCATTCCTAGCAAATATCGTGATGAATTAGGAGCTACTTTTATTGTGACTTTAGGATTAGATGGTTGTTTGACTATTTATAGTTACGAACAATGGTCAAGGTTACTAGAGGAGTTAAAAAAACTTCCAGATACAAAAAAAGAATCAAGAATGTACCGCAGACTTATTATTGCGAAAGCAAGTGAGTGTGAATTAGATAAACAAGGACGTATCCAATTGCCTTCTCATCTAGTAAAGGGTGCACAAATGCAGAAAGAATGTGTCGTTGTTGGTGTGAGTGAACATGTTGAAATTTGGGCTTTAGAAACATGGAATGCTTTCTATGAAGAGGCAAGTGCTTCATTTGAAGATATCGCTGAAAAACTAACCGACTTTATGGTATAGAAGATGAGACACTATAGTGTGATGTTACAAGAGACCATTGATTTACTATCAGTTAAACCAAATGGAATCTATGCAGATGGTACCCTTGGCAGAGGGGGCCATAGTGAGTTGATTTTAAAGCAATTAGATAAAGGGCATTTATATGTTTTTGATTTAGATCAACAAGCTATTTTAGAGTCTAAACAACGTTTAGCAAGCTATCAAGATAAAATTACTTATATTCATAGCAATTTTAAAGACATGAAAGAAAAATTAAGTGAATTAGGAATAAACAAAGTTGATGGAATTGTACTTGACTTAGGTGTTTCCTCTCCTCAATTCGATGATGCAGATCGTGGGTTTAGTTATCGTTTTGATGCAAAACTGGATATGCGTATGAATCAAGAACAAGCATTTAGTGCTTATGATGTGGTAAATACTTATTCATTTCATGATTTAATGCATCTTTTAAATAAGTATGGTGAAGAGTCCAACGCAAAGCTAATTGCTAGAGGAATTGAAAAACAACGAGAAGTTGCCCCCATTCAGACAACTTTTGAATTGGTAGAGACCATTAAAAAAAGTTTGCCAAGTAAAGTACTAAGTAAAAAAGGTCATCCTTGTAAAAAAAGTTTTCAAGCAATACGTATCGAAGTAAATCAAGAATTAGCTTCTCTTGAAAAAGTATTAGCAGATATTCCATCCTTACTTAATGTTGATGGCTGTGTATCGATTATTACTTTCCACTCATTAGAGGATCGTATTGTCAAAGATGCATTTAAAGTGTTAAGTAGTGTTCCAAAAGTGGATAAACATATTCCATTATTACCAAATGAAATTAAAACAGCAGATTACGAATTAATTAATCGTAAAGTAATCATTGCTGAAAAAGATGAACTAGCAGAAAACAATCGTTCAAGTTCTGCTAAATTAAGAGGAATTAGGAGAATAAAGTGAATAAGAAAAAAGGAAGAACATATAAAATAGAAAAAATATCAGCATTTTTTTTCATCTGTTCATTCCTTTTATATTTAGCTTCTAGCATCTTTCTTCATTCTTACAACAATTCTTTAAGTATAGAAATTCAGTCAATGAAGAGCATAATTTCAACCTATGAGACTGAAAATAAAGCATTATCTGTAGAGATTCAAACCTTAAGTACAAAGGATCGTGTGATGGATATTGCCACAGAGGCTGGGTTGACGTTGAATAGTGATAATATCATTACGATTTATTCGGGGGATGAGTGATGTACAAAACAAACCCTAACAGTTGGATCATTCTATTAATAATCATGACATTAGTAATCTTAGGGATTGTTACTACTAATGTCTTTTTTGTAAGCGTAAATCAAGTGCATGTAAGATCAAATACTGATTTATCTTTATATGCGGAAGGGTCTAATGTTGTTAAAAGTGTAGAAATTGCTTCACGAGGATATATTTATGATCGAAATGGCGAAATTATTGCCCAAGATGTGGATACCTACAATATCGTTTGTATTTTAGATGATACGCGTCCAGCGCCTGATGGAATGGTTGCATATGTGGAAGATCCAGTATATACTGCCAATATTTTGGCTTCTATATTAGGCGGTAGTGAAATGGAACTTTATGCCTTACTGACAGGTGATGTTTATCAAACAGAGCTTGGAAGTATTGGCAGAAATATTTCTCGTACAACAATGTTGGAAATTGAAAGTTATAATCTTCCAGGGATTGAATTTACAGAATCAGTTCAAAGAAGTTATCCTTTAAATAATTTTGCTTCTTATCTTATTGGATATGCGCAAACGGATGAAAATGGTATTCCAGTTGGAAAAATGGGTGTGGAACTCTCCTTAAATGAGGACTTAACGGGTGAAAATGGATATAGTGAGGTTCAGGTTGATAAGTATGGCTATATTTTGCCAGGTATGTTAGAGGAACGGGTAAGTGCCATTGATGGCAATGATGTATATTTAACTTTAGATAAAGATATACAAGAAGCGATGGAATTAGCTTTTGAACAAACCATTGCAGATCGTGATGCTACTAAAATATGGGCAAGTGTAATGGAAGTAGACACCGGTAAAATATTAGCTTGGGGGCAATACCCATCCTTTGACCCTAATGAACTAGTCATTGAAGATTATAATAATTATGGTAGTCAATACGCATATGAAGCGGGAAGTACCGTTAAAGTATTGGCTTATGCGGCAGCCATTAATGAAGGAAACTATGATGGTAGCCAACTCGTGGATTCTGCTACATTCTGTTACACATCAGTGGGAACAACACCAGTTAGATATTATGGAGATAATCCACTAGGATGTATCAGCAATGCAAGAACCAATGATTGGGGTATGATTGAATATGATTATGGTTTGATTCTATCTTCTAATAGCGTTACTTCAAGTTTAATTACACAGGTAATTACACCAGAGACTTATGAAAGTTACTTAGAAAAATTTGGTTTATTCCAATATGTTGAAACAGATTACATTCAAGAGGTGACAGGGACTAAAAACTTTACTTGGCCAGCAGACAAATTATCTTTAAGTTACGGTCAAGGATCAAGTACAACGATGCTACAACTACTTAAAGCATTTAGTGCAGTTTTCAGTGATGGAACTACAAAAACACCTTATTTCATCGAAAGCATCAAAGATAGTTATGATCCAAGCATTGTTTACTATCAGGCAGAAGTAGAGATTGGTGAACAAGTCGTTAGTGCTGACACAGCGAAACAGGTACAGGAACTAATGAAAAGAGTTGTGTATGATGATGTAGGGACAGCTAGATTTTATGCGGTAGATGGTGTTGAAATTATTGCCAAAACGGGGACTTCTGAAATAGCTAGTTATGAAGGTGGATATTTGGAGGACCAAAACATTACATCCGTTGTGGTAGGACTTCCGGCAGATGACCCACAATATATCATTTATTATGCTTTTGAATCAGACTATTCATCAATGGCCCATGTAGAAACTACAGCGGTACAAAGTTTAATTCAAAAAGTGGCCATGTTAACTGAAAGTACAAGTACATCAGCCACACAATTAGAAGATGTGGATGTTTATTATGAATATGACATGCCTAATTTAATCAATAATAGTTTAGAGTATGCATATGGTTTGCTTGAAGATATATCTAGTAATATTTATGTATTAGGCAATGGAACAAGTATTATTGATCAATATCCAACGGATAGTCAAACAGTATACTCAAATCAACGTATTTTATTATTAACAGATATGAGCAGCATAGCGATGCCTAATATGATAGGATGGACTCGAAAAGATGTAGTTGAGTTTTGGAATATAAGTGGAATACCATTTGTAATAGAAGGCTATGGAACGGTGGTATACCAGTCAGTAAGTGAGGGAATGTTACTAAATTCATCTTCTTCGATTGAAGTATTGCTCGAATAAGTTTATAATATTTAGGCATATAAGAGGTAGGATGAAATGGTATTTAAATTATTTACAGCGGTAATGTCTTGTTTAGCATTAATGGTATTTTTGATGCCATATTTTATCAAGTGCTTGCAAAAAATAAAATATAATCAAATCGTGAGTGAATACTCTATTCAAGAATATAAAGATAAAAAAAGTACACCGACAATGGGAGGCGTACTTTTTGTTCTTGTGCCTATTATTGTTTGTTTGGGTTTAGTAGAAAATCCATTATCAGATTTAAAGTTAATGGTAACCCTTTTTGCCTACTTAGCTTACGGACTTATCGGATTTATCGATGACTATATCATCGTTATTAAAAAGGATAATGCAGGTTTAATTCCAAGTCATAAATTGATTTTACAAATTAGTGTTTCTGTTATTTTTTATCTAATTTACGCATCAGCAGTCTCTACAACTTTATATATTCCTATATTTCAAGCTGAATTAAATTTAGGAATTTTCTATGCGTTCTTTGTCTTTTTTATGTTTACAGCAGAATCTAATGCAGTCAATATTACGGATGGTATGGATGGATTGGCGGGAGGCTTGTCACTGATTGGGTTAGTTCCTTTTGCAATTCTAGCATGGCTAGCGAATGAAACCTCTATTTTGATTTTTATTGTATGTGTCATAGGTGCCTTAATGGGATACTTAAAATTCAACATTTCACCCGCTAAAATATTTATGGGTGATACAGGCGCATTAGCATTAGGTGGTTTGTTTGCAGCAATTGCTATGGTATTAAAAGAGGAAATTGCGCTAATCTTTATTGGTGGTGTCTTTGTTTATGAAATATCGTGTGTTGTGATTCAACTTACTTCAGTTAAGTTACGTAAAAAAAGAGTCTTTAGATATACACCGATTCATTATAGTTTTGTATTAGCAGGATTAAAAGAGAAAACAGTAGTTAAAAACTTCTGGATATTAGGTGTTGGCTGTGCAATCATCGGTTTAATCATGGGGGTACTATAATGAAGGCTTTAGTAATTGGGGCTGCAAGAAGTGGAAGCAGTGTAAGTAAACTATTACAACAACATGGATATCAAGTCTATTTAACTGATTCAAAAACGATTAAAGATAAAGATGTGTTATCTTC
>JAWXUG010000087.1:0-6673 GCA_044432885.1 Erysipelotrichaceae bacterium
TATGATATAGTTGATGGAAGTGATGTCAACATGACTGTAATTGCCAAAGGTTTTGGATCAGAAAATGTATCATGCGCCTATATGATGAAACCTACATCAACTGTTGAAGAAGTATCCCAACAAATAATTCAAACGATTATCAATGCTGGACCTAATGCATGTCCACCATTTGTGATTGGAGTTGGAATAGGGGGGACTCTTGAAAAAGCTAGCATACTTGCTAAAAAAGCTACTGCTAAAACGACTTATCATCATGACCAACGATATGCCGATTTGGAAAAAAAATTGGAAACGAAAATTAACCAATTACAAATTGGTCCTCTAGGATTTAAAGGGGATTTAACTGTGCTTGGCCTTCGAATTCTTGACTTTCCAACACATATTGCAGGCCTACCAGTGGTTGTAAATGTATGTTGTCATCAATCACGTCATAAGGAGATTACGTTATGATTTCATTAAACTTACCTTTAACTCAAGATCAAATAAACTCATTAAAAGTTGGAGACTTACTCTTGTTAAGTGGTAAAATTTATGCAGCAAGAGATCAAGCTCATAAGCGCTTTATGGATGAAATTCCATTTGATATAAGGAATCAAAGTATTTATTATGTTGGTCCAACATTTAACCAAAATAAAACAAAAATATTAAGTGCAGGTCCTACTACTAGTAGTAGAATGGATGCTTTTACACCTACATTGTATGAACAGGGATTAAAGATAACCATAGGAAAAGGAAGACGTAATGGTGAGGTAGAAAATGCTATAAAAAAACATCAAGGTTTATATCTTTCTACTTTTGGTGGAGCAGGTGCATTTCTTGCGGAATGTATTGTTTCAATGAAAATTGCCCACTATCCTGAACTTTTGAGTGAAGCTGTTTTTGAGTTAGAAGTAAAAGACTTTCCATGTATTGTCATTATTGATGGTTTAGGTCATAACTTTTATAAGGAATGATCTAAATTTTTTTTATAATTAATTAGGGGAGCTTATGACTTATATTGTAAAAGAAATGCCAGAAATGGAACGTCCACGTGAAAAAGCATTAAAATATGGTGTATCTTGTTTAAGTAATCGGGAGTTACTTGCTATTTTAATTAGAAATGGTTATCATCAACACTCTAGTTTAGCAATAGCAGATGATTTATTGATTCTATCTGATGGATTAAGCAAGTTAGATATTTTAAATTATAATGAATTAACGAAACTTAAAGGAATAAAAAAAGTTAAAGCAATTGAACTATTAGCATGTTTTGAATTAGCGAAACGATTAAGTGAACATCGTAGTGAATTAAAAGATAGTATTCAATCACCTGATGATTTATATTCATGGTTGATTATAAAATTAAAAGGATTACAGCAGGAACATTTTTATGTGATATTTTTGGATACGAAAAATCATATCATTACTTATCAGTTAATATTTAAAGGAACAGTGAACACAAGTATTGTCCATCCAAGAGAAATATTTAAAGAAGCCATAAATCATTGTGCTTCAAAAATCATTATTGTACATAATCATCCATCAGGAGACTTGACGCCTTCACAACCAGATATAGAAGTGACGAAAGTAATAAAAAAAATTGGGAAAATAATGGAAATCCCCCTAGTTGATCATATCATTATAAGTGATTGTGGATATTTTAGCTTTTTAAAACATCAAATGATTTAATTGCACTCTATCCAATAAAATAATATAATGTTATTGGTGATAAAATGAAATTAAAACAAGTACAAAAAATACTGCTTTCTATGATAGCAATTTTAGTAAGTGGTAGTATCCTTTTAAATGTAATGCGTATTCAATCTCCTTTTCAGGAATTAGCTGATGATGGCACGCATTTTTTTTCACTTGTTAAATATAGTTTATTAGATAAATCATTTTTGTCGATAGCTGATGCTGCGCAGACATTAAGTGCCTTGTATATCGTGCAAGAAGAAAATGATATTTTAAAACAGCAAATTGATGAATTAGCCGCTTTACAGACTTTAATTGTTGAATTACAAAGTGAAAATAATCAGTTAAAAGAGCTAAATGAATTAGAGCAGTTAAACTCAGAATTTGATTATACAAATGCTACGGTCATTTCAAGAAGTTATGATACCTATGCAAATACGATAATTATTAATGTAGGTAGTCAAGATGGAATTGAACTTAATGAAGCAGTTGTTACAACAGATGGGCTGATTGGTAAAATTGTTTCAGTAAACGAAAGTACTTCCAGTGTAAGATTATTGACGACACAGGATGAAAACAATAAAGTTTCTGTGAAAATTGCAATTAGCGAAACCGAAATGGCTGATGCCATCTTGGAAAAATATGATGCGGACAAACAAATGTATTTGATTACACTTTTAAGTGCCAATACAACCATAACTCCGAACATGATTGTGATGACAAGTGGAATGGGTGGTGTTTTTCCATCTGGTCTGTTAGTAGGAGTTGTAGATGAAGTAGAAGAAGTGGCCAATGCCCTTACAATGAAAATATATGTTAAACCTAGTGCAAGTTATAGCAATTTAAACTATGTTACTGTTGTTTCAAGAGGTGAACAAAATGATTAATTTTTTATTCATCTTTTTTTGTTTTGTATTGGATTGCTTATTAGCCAGTTTTTTTCCAGTAGACTTTTCATATCAATCTGTGTTTTTTATATCACAATTTAGTTTCATGGGGCTATTACTAGTTTCCAAAAGATTAACAGTTACTAGTTTGATTCGTTGGGCATTCATTATAGGTATTATCCAAGATGTTTTTAATGGTGGTCATTTATTTATGTCATGTGGGATGAACCTTTTAATGCTGATGCTTTATCGGTATTGGGCTATTAATTTGTCTGGGTCAATAATAGAAGAAGTAATATTATTGACGTCATTAGTTTTTGTTAAGGAAAGTATGTTGTTTTTCTTATACAAACTTTTGGGTGTTATTAGTATGACTTATGGTACTTTTTTTGTCTATCGATTATTTTTAACATGCTTGCTAGCTCCATTTTCTGCATTTATTCTTTATATCATTAATGGATTTACAAGTGATTGGATTGATTCTAAGAAAAGATATCAAGATGCAAATGATAATTTGTTTGGTCATCAATTTAAAAATAAATGATGATATGGTAAAATAATAAGTAAGGAGAATTTATGAAAAAATTAGGTTTGTTTGTAGCTCTAGTTAGTTTATTAACGGGATGTGCATCCAATAATATAGATCAATTAGAAACAAAAATACAAGAGATTGCTTCAAGTGTTTATACGATTGAGGTATCAAATTATAAAGAATACTATGATTATTATGTTAACCCTGGCTTGAAAGTAGTAGATTCTACTAAATTAAGTAGTTTAATACAAGCAGGAGATAATTATATTGTTTTAAATATCAATGTTTCAAATGTTGTAAATGAAGAATACTATAATGAGGTCAATATTGGATTAAAGCCAGTTTCAAGTTTAGAGAACGTTGTGACTTATTTTGATGGTCAGTTTTTAAACATTGATGATGAAATGATTGATTACAAACTAGTAGTGTATTTAATTGATGGCACATATATGGTTTACTTAAATACAACTTATGTGGATTTATATAGTATTTTGCCACAGTCGGATATAACGCTGACAGCATGTGAGATGATGATAATGGCTAAAAGTGTACAAATAGAATACGAAACGATTGCAAGCGATTATTCTAATATTAACCAAATTGATTATGTAAAAGAACAAATTAAATTATTTGAAGTTGTTGTTCCAGAAAGTGGAAGAATAGAGGAAATTCTATTAGAAGGATATACAACAGAGGATGATGAATATCGAGTTGATGATAACTTAATAGATGGTGTTGAATAAAGGAGAAAGTAATGATGAGAAGATTTTTAGATTTTTTATTTGAAAAAGAGGATGAATTCGAACAAGTAAACGAATCAAGCGAACCTGTTTTTGTTAATGAGCCAATAAATGTACAAGAACAGATAAAAACTTCAACAACGAGTGAAAAACCAATTCTTGAGACTGATTCTGTAAATATAAATGAAAAGAAATCTTTGGCTGAAGTCGACCATATTCTTTTAGAAGTTCCTAATAAACCAATTGAAAAAAAGAAGAAAACAACTACTAAAACTTATGTTTTTACCGAATCAATCAGTCCTATTTTTGGGATGAAAGAAAAAAAAGCTGAAGAGATTAAAGTTACTAGTGGTAAAAAAGTCATAAGTCAACGTTTGAATACAAGTAAAATTGGTACCATTTTATCTCCAATTTACGGTGTGGATGTGTTTGATGACGTTTCAGAAGATAAATTGATTAATGAACCAGAAAATAAAAAAGATGTTACTAATCTAAATGAATTACCTACTTCAATAAAAAATGGTTTTGTTCAAGAGTCTTTGTTTACATCTGAAGATGCACAAGATGAAGAATATGTTGATAATAAGACACTTGCTTCATTGATACAAACCAATGAAAATGAAGGCGTAAAAAAAGTGATAAATTTAGATTTAATAGAGAAGGATAAAAAAATATGATTCATTTTATAGGGATTAAAGGGACAGGTATGAGCGCTTTAGCGTGTATGTTATATGATATGGGAGAAGATATACAAGGTTCCGATTTGAAAAAACATTTTTTCACAGAAGATCCATTAGTTGATCGTAAGATACCTATTTTAGAATTTGATAAAGATAATATTAAAGATCATATGACTGTGATTATTGGTAATGCTTTTTTAGAGGATTTTGGTGAAGTAATTGCCGCAAGAGCGAACAAAACTTGTCAAGTTTTCAGATATCATGAATATTTAGGGCATTTAATGGAAAAGTACCAATCATTTAGTGTTGCAGGTAGTCATGGTAAAACGACAACAACAGGACTTTTATCAGCAATGTTAAATCAGGGTTTTCCTACGGCATTTTTAATAGGAGATGGAACAGGATTTTTGGATGAAAAAAGTGAAAAATTAGTTGTTGAATCATGTGAGTACCGTCGTCATTTTTTAGCTTATTATCCTGATTACGCAATCATTACAAATATAGAAATAGACCATGTAGATTACTTTAAGTCGACACAGGATTACTTAAATGCTTATCTTGAATTTTCAAATAATGTAAAAAAAGCAATTATGGTATTTGGAGATGATGAAGAGACAAGAAAGTTTAAAAGTAAGACTACTCATTATTTCTATGGATTAGGATTGAATAATGATTTAGTTGCTAAAAATCTTGTTGAACTTGAAAATGCAATGAGTTTTGATGTTTATTTTTTGAATGAATTCATTGGACATTTTAATTTACCTTTTGTTGGAAGACATATGCTATACAATAGTCTTGCTTGCATTGGACTTGGTATTTTAAATCATATGAGTGTAGAAGCGATGATTGAAGGATTAAATCAATTTAAAGGGGTTAAACGACGTTATGTAATTGAACATTATAATGATTGCGTTTTTGTCGATGATTATGCCCACCACCCAACTGAAATATTAATGACTATTGAAGCAACCAAAAAACGCTTTCCAAACAAAAAAGTAGTTGCGATTTTTAAACCACATCGTGTTTCTAGAGTTTTCTACTTTAAGGAAGAATTTAAAGCGGCTTTATCATTAGCTGACGAAGTTTATTTGTGTGATTTTACAAGTATAGATGATAAAGAAGACGGTATAGATATTGACATTACCTATCTTCAAAAAGAAATAGAGAATGCCCATGTTTTAGCGGAAAACGATGAAGGAGCTAAGACTTTAGCCCAATATCATGATGCTGTTTTATTGTTTATGTCAAGTAAGGACATTTACGATTTAGCTAATTTAGTAAAGCGTTATCAAAATCCTTGAAAAAGTTTACATTTTTAGGTATGATATTGGAGAAAGATGAGGTAGATATATGGACGCATTTTTAGAAGCTGCAAAAAATTTAGCGGAACAATTAGTACCTACGTTATTGGCGATTGTTTTAGTTTTAGCAATTATGACATTTTATCAAATTTATAAGTTAGTGCAAGAGACAAGAAATAATCTAAAAGGAATAGATCGAACAGTAGCTTTAGTTAATGATAGTTTAGATAAGGTGCAAACGCCGCTGGATACTGTAAAAAGTGTATCTGAAAGTGTTGAAAAAGTACATCAATCTGGGATAATTGCTGTACAACAAGCCATCTCTTACATCATTGCAAATTATCAAGTTATTAAGGAATATATAGAGGAAAGAAAAGAAGAAAAACGTCAAGGAGAAACGCAAGATGGAAAATAATGTGAATGAATTTATTGAGGAAATGGATCATAAAATTATTGCTTTAGAAAATTATCAAAAGGATAATCAATATGATGATAGTATTAAGTCTAAAATTACTGAATTAACTGAAGATGTAATTGAATTCTTAAACAACGTAAAAAATCAAGCAAAATCATTATTTCAAGAAGCAAAAGATAGTGAACAAATGCAAGAAACAGTAGCAAGTTTAAATGCAAAATCACAAGAAGTATATGATGAGGTTAAAGAAAAGATTGAAAGTATCATTGAAAATCCTGAAATAAGTAATCAATTTGATACGATTAAATCGCAACTATCTGAAACGACAAAAAAAGCAACTGATATGGTTGATGGTGCATTGATAAAACTACGTTCAAATGAGGATTTTATGAGCACAGTAGATAAAGTAGATGAAACAGCAAATGAATGGATGAGTAAAGCAAC
>JAWXUG010000088.1:0-6653 GCA_044432885.1 Erysipelotrichaceae bacterium
TTATTCTTATTTAGTTTTCAAAGATCTCTCACATCACCTTTCCGCTTCCGCTTCCCGATGTCGCTTGTTTATAATACTATCTTTTCGCTCCCTTTGCAAGTACTTTTTTCTTCTTTTTTTGCTTAGTTCGCTTCCGCTTCCTTTTTCTTGGCCGCTTGTCTATACTACACAATTTCCTCACCCTTTGCAAGTGCTTTTTTGATTTATTTTAACCGACTTGCCATTTCCTCTACAAACCCACAAGATAATATAATTTGCATTTCGTATTTTCCTATGCTATATTTAACCCTGTTTTACTTAGGTAAAGCATTTGGAGGTGTTATTCTTGAGTCTATTCTCAACAATTACATTGGCCATGACCCTTGCACTATCTCCTCTTATAGAAGAAGATACTAACAATTTATCTATTTCTTATACAGAGAAGATCGCAACAAATGATGTTGCATTATGCAGTACATCATCTGTAAAAACCTATATGTCGTACAGTAAAATTACAAATACAAGTAGTAAACAGTATCATTTTATACAAAATGAACTCACAGTCGACGAAGAATCTGGACTTTTAAAAGATAAGGACGGATACATTGCGGTTGCTTTAGGAACTTACTTTGGCGAAATCGGGACAAGATATATTTTCACCTTAGAAAGTGGCGTAGAATTAAAACTTGTTAAAGCAGAAGTAAAATCAGACAACCACACTGTCAACGGTTGTTATCAAGCACATGATAAAAGTGTGATTGAATTCATCGTCGACACAGATTATGCATCAGATTATTTTGGGCTTTATTCAAATGGGCTCATTCTTTCAGGCAATTTTAATAATCATGAAGATTTCAAGGGTCGTATCACTAAGATAGAAGAAGTATCTAGTGAAACAGTTAGGTCAATCGATTCCCTACTAGGCGAATCTCTTATTTCTCAGGTTAGTAAGCATATCCCGATAATCTAATCATCAAAAAAGCCATTCACTAACATTACGTTAATGAATGGTCTTTTATTTTAACATCGATGATAATACTTGATTCAGTGTTTTTCCATCCGTTTGTCCTTTTGCTAATTGCATGACACCCTTCATGAATAAACCTTGATTCTTTTTAATAAACTCCAATCCTTGCTCAGCTGCAAATTTTTCAATTAATCCTTGGATTTCTTCCTCAGACAATTGTTTTGGTAAATAATGATTCAATAATTCTATTTTTAAATTTGCTTGATCAATCAAATCATCTCGATCACTTGGTGTTAAGCTCAATGTTTCTCTTGCTTGTTTAAGCTCTTTTTGAATTAATGTAATGACTTCTTCATCACTCAACTCCACACCCTTTTCTTTTGCTTGTAAATTTGCAGCACTCACCAATAAAGATAAGGTCCCTTTTTTTAAACTATCTTTATTTTTCATGGCTGTGAAATAATCACTTTTTATTTGTTCTAATAGTTTCATTTTTATCACTCCTTATAATAAGGATACAACATTATCCACAATTTGGTCTAGTTGTTTATTGAAACCAAGGAAAAATAAGCATACAATAGAGGATAAAAGGGGGAAAACACAATGTCAAAACGTATGCGACGCTTTTTATCTTATTACTTGCCTTACAAAAAATTATTCGCTATGGATATGGTATGTGCTTTAATAGTAGCCATCATTTCATTAACCACACCATTATTAATAAGGTATATTACAAATGTTTTAATTCCAGCAGAAGTCTTTTTAATTCAACCTATTCTTATTGTAGGGGTGATTATGATAGGGTTAACTGCGATTGAATTTGCTTGTAACTTTTTCATTTCTTATAAAGGCCATCTTATGGGTGTTTATATGGAACACGATTTAAGAGAGGACTTGTTCTCACATTATCAAAAACTATCTTTTAGTTTTTATGATAATCAAAAAACAGGGATATTAATGTCACGATTAACAAACGACTTAAGCACACTCGCAGAGTTATATCACCATGGGCCTGAAGATATTATCATTTCATTCATTAAAATTTTTGGTGCATTCTTCATCTTACTTAATATTAATGCACTTTTAACTTTCCTTGTATTCTTCATGATTGTACCTATGGTCATATTTACATACTATTGTAATAAAAAAATGAAGGTTGCCTTTAAACAAAATAAAATACGAGTTGGAGAAATCAATGCTCGTATTGAAGATAACCTTTCAGGAATTCGTGTTGTTAAATCATTCGCCAATGAAACAGATGAAATCAATAAATTTGGCTTTGAAAATAGTAATTACGTTAAAAGTAAAACCAACGCCTACTATGCCATGGCTCAATTTAATACCGGTTTAACTGCTTTCATTACTTCAATTACTGTCATTGTCGTTATTTGTGGTTCAATATTTATTGGTAACGGAGTATTAATTGTTGGCGATTTATTAACTTTCTTGCTGTATATTAGTAATTTTGTAGAACCAATTAAACGAATCATCAATTTCACTGAGCAATATCAAGAAGGAATGACTGGATTTGAACGCTTTATGGAAATCTTAGAGATTGAGCCTGATATCCAAGACGAAAAAGATGCAATCGAATTAGAAGATGTAAAAGGAGCCGTTTCTTTTACAGATGTTGCTTTTAGATACAATGATAAATCGGATTATGTATTAAAAAACATTAACCTACAGGTTAAACCAGGAGAATATCTTGCATTAGTTGGAACAAGTGGGGCTGGTAAAACGACACTTTGTTCACTAATTCCTCGATTCTATGAAATCAATAAGGGTGAAATCAAAATTGATGATCACAATATCCGTGAAATTAAAATGCGTTCATTACGCTCTAAAATTGGAATTGTTCAACAGGATGTCTATTTATTCACTGGCACCATCTTAGATAACATCAGATATGGCCGTCCTAACGCAACAGATGAGGAAATCATTGAGGCCGCAAAACAAGCAAATGCCCATGAATTTATTTCTCAACTTCCTGAAGGTTACCTTACTGATATTGGACAACGGGGAGTACGTTTATCCGGCGGACAAAAACAAAGACTATCTATCGCTCGTGTATTTTTAAAAAATCCACCGATTCTCATCTTTGATGAAGCAACCTCAGCCCTAGACAATGAAAGCGAAAAGGTGGTTCAAGACTCACTTGAAGCGCTTGCTAAAAATAGAACAACATTTGTTATCGCACATCGTCTTTCAACCATAAAGAATGCGAAACGAATTTTAGTCTTATCAACAGACGGCATTATAGAATCTGGTAATCATCAAGAGTTAATGGAACTTAATCAAACCTATGCAAAACTTTACAATATGCAATTTATCAATTAGCGTTAAAAAGCACTTTCAACAGCGAAAGTGCTTTTCATTTGTTTTAGTCGAAATCTACTTGTTGGTATGTATTATAAACCACACCATTAACTCTTAGATAAATATTATAGACACCACTTAATCCTGGCTCATTAATGTATTTACTAATCATTAATTCATCTTCTCCAACCTCATCGCTTGGAATATAAACGCACATTGCTGTGTACTGGTTATCTGTAATCATTATTGGATAAACTAATTGCGTGATTCCTTGACGAAGAATAATGTCTACCTCATCCGTTTTATGATAAACACCTGTTAGCGTTAATCGATCATATTCTTTTACAATCTCTAATTCAAACCTTGCATCTACTTCAATATCACTAGTCGTAAGGCCGTATGTTGTTTCTTTAATTGCCGTTGTACCCAAGTCACCCAATCCAACAGAATCACTCGAATTGTAATTATCTCCATCTGTATATAAACTTAATTTTTCCACTTGGTAATAATGACTTGGTAATTGCATTTCAAACAGCACCTCATCATCTTTTATTTCTACAGTGATACTATTCAATTCTGCACCGTCCACAAATGCTGCAGGTACATTAACTGCTTCTCCATCTAATGTCCCTATTCCACCTGAATGAACAATATAATGGTTTTCACCCAAATAATCTACATCACTAATATATGGAGAATAAAAGCTTGCTCCTAACTCCTTGCCGAATTGATACATTTCTGTAATTTCCATGCTATCGGTATCATATTGATAAATAACCCCTCTTGAATAATTATCTTCTGCCTCTAGATATTCCTCAGCTATTTTTGAACGGTTATTACCATTGTCAAAGATAAACACTTGATTGTCTGGCATAAACATCGCTGCGTGTTGCGCCCATTGCCAATCTACATCATTGGTTGGAGTAAAGAAATATGACTGCATTTCATCGCTCCATCCTGTTGAATCTCCAATAATCCAGTTCAGTGTTCCTTCGCTATAATCGATACTAATAACTGCATCTTGATGTCTTCCAGAAAGTAATAACTGGTCGGTTTCTTCATCATAATCTACACTATTATTATGGAACCAATCGCTCTCTATCCACATATTACTTTTACCTTCATCCATTGGCAAGATATCTTTTAAATCAATTTGATAGACCACTTCTCCTGTTGTGCGATCAAGCTCTACGATGACATCTTCCACAGTTCCGCCACTAAAATCATCACTTGCTACAATTAAATTACCATTTTCCATCTCATAATAATCATGATGATAGCCTCCTGGCAATGAATATTCAACATAAACTTTACCCATTAAATCAATTTCGTATAAGCCTGTAGAATAATAAGGAGTACTTACTAAACGTTCTGTGCTAGTCAAAATATGATTGTTTTCTAATCTCTTAATCGCCCATATTGCTTGTTTCGTGTAATACCATCTAACTTCACCACTTTGATCATATCCAGCAAAATAACCAACATTTGCAGGACTCACAAAATAAAGTTCATCAAATTGATAGCCATCCTGTAACTCAACAACTGTCGGATAAACAAAATCATCAGGTAATGCCTCTGTTTGTATATTAAATAGATATTCCTCCCCATTCACAGTTAATACAACTTCATTTAAATAATCAGCATACAATCCATAAACTGGAATTTCGTGCAATGTTGAGGCTTCAAAAGTATGAACGATGTCCATACCATCCTCTTTTGCCTTGATGCATATTTCAACGGCGACTTCTCCTTCCGTTTCAAATACAATAAGCGCGGTTAATGGAGCAGTCCCATAAGGATTCACTTCAATATAGGGCGCTTCAATTGTATATCCACTTAGGTTTTGAATAGATAAATTAACCGCTGCCTGTTCTTCTCTTAAGCTTGTTTGTGGTTCAATCAGCGTTTGCCCATCTTTGTTAACAATATTGAACCCAACCAATACAAGGCATGCAATCGATAAAATTGCAATAAACCATATCTTCTTGTTTTTCATTTCTTCCTCCAAATACCCTTTTTATACTATATTTTTTGTTTCACCTGTGTGAATCAGATCCATAATTCCATTAATAGAAGTTTCAACCATACTCCTTGTTGCTGTATTGGTATAAAACGCCATATGTGGTGTCATTACAACATTAGGAAACTGTCTCAAATAAGCAATGTCTCTATTTTGTAAGATATCTACTTTATGGTCAATATGTACCAATCCTTTTTCATGTTCAACAGTATCTAATCCTAGTGCCCCTATTTGTTCAGACTCTATTCCTCTGATTAAAGCTTGAACACTTATTAATTCTCCACGAGCAGCATTGATAATGGTTACCCCTTTTTTCATCTTTGAAATTTCTTCATCATTAATCAAATGATAATTTTCTTTGAAATAAGGAACATGTAAACTTATTACATCTGCTTCTCGATAAATATCTTCAATTTCAACATAAGTCACTTTTTCATCTAATAAGGGATTTGGATATGGATCATAAGCTAATATTTTACAACCAAATCCGCTTAGTATTTGAATCACTGTACTACCGATTTTCCCTGTTCCCAAAATACCAACGGTTAAATCATTCAACTCTCTTCCTTGTAAACCACCTAAAGAAAAGTTATTCACTTGGCCACGATACAACGCTGGCTTATAATGACGTAAGGTCATCAACATCAACATTACTGTATATTCCGCAACGCCATTAGGTGGGTAACTAGAGTTACAAACAATTAATCCATGCGTCTTTGCATATTCAACATCAATATGATCGTAGCCAATGGTTCTAGTCGAAATATATTTTATCCCCATTTTAACAAGTTTATCGATAAGTACTTTATTGATAAGACTAAAGCCTAAGACAGACACTCCCATTGCCCCTTCACAAAGTCCTATGGTTTCCTCACTTAATTTTTGAGGAAACAATGCCAATGTTGTTTCATTATATTTTTGTTTCATTTGTTCAAAATAAATTTGTTCATCTTCTCGTACTTCAAATGCTACTATTTTCATATAATTCTCCTGTTTTTCATTTATTGATTACCCACCATTTTATCTCTCTTCCTTCAAGAATAATGGCTTCTTAATACCTTCTATTGCTTCTAAAGTTGAATGAATATTCGTTTCGTACAATCTATTAAATAAATCAAGATTGTTTATCCTCATCATCGTGTATCCGTATTCTTTACAAGGAGCTTGCTTAAAAATTCTTTCTAATGGTTCCGCAAAGCTAACATGAAGAATAACCTTAGGTTTAATTTTTAATGCTAAATTGATTAACTTCAGCAATGTTTTCACATCATAATAAATTATTTCATCAATGACAATACAATCCCCTCTATCATATAAACATGCATACCCTTGAAATTGTTTACGATCTATACAAGCTACAATATCTCCATT
>JAWXUG010000089.1:0-6606 GCA_044432885.1 Erysipelotrichaceae bacterium
CCCTTTGATCATATTGACCAGGAAGTGTTTCCATAGCAATATATTGTTTATTTGTAAGATCTAAATCTTCAATTAGTTGATCCACCATAATTTCAGAAAAAACGGTTTGTTTGGCTTTTTCTAAAACTTCTTTTTCAATATTAAAAACATCATATACTAAAACTATTCTAAGATCTTCAATAGAACATTTTAGTTGTTGTTTTAAACTATACATCAAATCAATGGCTTCTGTATTAAACCCTGATTTCTTTTCTACAAAAATGCGCTCATTCATATTAGTCATCATTAATCAATTGTGCTTTCTAACACTTTTTTACGCATATCTTCTTTATATTGTACGATTTTACCATGCATTTCTTCATCGAATGCCCCGATCATCGTAGCAGCTAAAACAGCAGCATTCTTACATCCTGCACTGCCAATCGCAACCGTTGCCACCGGTACTCCTGCAGGCATTTGAACCACTGATAATAAGCTATCAAAACCATTTAAATTTGCTGATTTCATAGGAATTCCAATAACAGGGATAGTTGAACATCCAGCTAAAACACCAGCTAAATGAGCGGCCCCACCAGCTGCTGCAATGATAACTTTAATACCCTTATCATAAGCATTTTTAGCATAAGCAATCGCTTCATCTGGCGTACGATGTGCACTCATGATTTTTGCCTCATAAGCAATCCCAAATTCCTCTAGCACTTTGAATGTTTCTTTTACGTCTGATAAATCACTTTTTGAGCCCATAACTACTGATACAATCGCTTTTTCCATTTTTTCTTTCCTCCATAATAATAAAAACATCGCGACAACGATGTTTACTCACTACAAAAAATAGCTATTTTTGTAGTCTTAACTTTATAGCGTTAAGGTAGAAACTCGTTGACTATTACACAACAACTATACAAACATAGTAAAAAACATAGACAAAAAGTCTATGCCATATATTGATTGAAAAGTAGTTTTAAATTGATTGTTTTGATCATTATTTAATACCCCTTTCACGCATTTATGATATCACAAAATCCTTGCATTACAAAGAAGATATTGCATGAAAATAATGTAATTTTTATGTAAGCCTATTCATTTAATTAATAATAAAGAAAGTGTACAGAAATTATTTAAAACAATAAATGCACTTTCAACCGTTTAATTATAAACCTTAACATAAAGGTTATAAAAAAGGAACATTGAGTAGCGCTTCAATTAACAAAAAGATAATAAAACTTGACTTTTATCTTCTACTATCTGCAGTATACACTGTTGCTCTAATTTTTTTGTCGATAATTCTTATGTATTTTTATCCATATTAATACACCCATAGATAAAATCCATCCTAAAGTTAAATAGGTATAAAATATGAAAATAAAAGAATAAGGAACATCAATAACCACCACTTTTAAAACAGGTGCATCAATCTCATATAAAACATTTGTAGCGTAAATCTCTTGTCCTAACCCCAAAAATAGTATCAAAACAATTACTGTTATCCATTTCTTCATCCTATCACCTTCCTTTTTGATGTGTTGTTTCATCATAGCGTACTGTTTTATCCCACTTTACTTCCTTTTTAAATAAGATATCCATCATGAATAACCACAATGCCTTCATTACCACAAATACCCATAGTTTTGCATACGTAAACAACATCAATGCAATTAAAAAGATGTTTTCAAAGTGAAACTCATCTTTTTCAGGGGCGATAGTAATCATTAAGTTAACGACAAAAACGACAACTGCTAAAATCCATAAAATAGAAGAAAATCCTGTAATATTACTAGAAACATAGCCAAGTAATCCTAATATAAAAACAATATCTGAACAAATTAAGGCAGTCAACATCAAAAAATACACTAAAAAATAATACAAGACATCAAGTCGCATCCGTCCAGCACTTGGATCAAAGACATATTTAAAATTTTTCACCAACACATATAGATTCCCCTTAGCCCATCGGGTGCGTTGTTTAAACCATATTTTTAAACGATGGGGTTCTTGTTCCCATGTTACTGCAAGGGGCATCATTTTAATGTAATAGCCTTTACGATAAAGATGAAAACTAATTTCAGTATCCTCCGATAAGGCCTTAACATCAAAGCCTCCTAATTCATCTAAAATGGGGCGACGTATTACATAGTTAGTACCAGGAATGGTACATAATTTAAAGTAATAATAACGTCCTGCCTGATTCATGCACTGATAACTTAAAGTTTCAAGATTGACAAAGCGACTCATCAAAGAAGCGTCCTTATTTCTAGCACGAAATTTTCCTACCACTGCCCCTATCTTTTCATCTTCTAATAAAGTTGCAACCAACAAACTTAAAGCCTTAGGTTCTGGAGTATTATCAGCATCATAGATTGCAATAATCGATCCCTTCGCCTGTTTAAGCCCTATATTTAATGCATTAGACTTTCCTCTTCCACCTGTTTGCTTGGTAGTATGAATACAGTGAATCATGCGATTAGGATGATCTTGTTGAAACATCGTTAACCGTTGTTCAGAATCATCACTTGAACAATCATTAATCACAATGATTTCTATTTTATCACTTGGATAATCAAAGTTTAAGATCGCATTTAAAGTATTTAATATCACTATGCCCTCATTATGAGCAGGAATTAATACACTGACCATCGGTTCATCATTTAAGGTGATTTCTGATTCTTTTTTGATGACTTTCATATAATAGATAAATCCACCAATCGATAAAAACATTTGTATCATCATCAACAACCAAATGGCATTCATCGATAATATCGCAACCCAATCTACAACACTCATTTAGCCTCCTTATCATGACGTATAAAACGTCTTTTATTCATATACCTAGCATAGATAATCATTCCACTAAAAATCCCAATCGCAATGATTACAATTATAAAGTAAATCTGATTTTGAAAACTTAGATCATATACTCCTTGTATTTCATCATTTTCTTTTTCAATGATTCCAAAATATGAAACCTCACCCTCATCAAAAATAAGTGTCTCATCATCAATTATCATTTCATCTATTACGAGATCTTGATAAATGTAAAGGGTAAACTCACTTTCTAGCACCTCTTCAAATAAAGACAGTTGAGACTGTGTCAACAGTAATCCTTGAATTCTGATTCCTTTTTCTTGATATAACCAAATATTGCTTCTTAAAGTCTCTATTAAAACCTGTGTTTCTAAACTTTCTGCATTTAATGGAAGATGTAAAAAAATAGGCATCTTATAACTTTGAGCATAGAGTAAGACATCGATAAATAATAAAAAGTTAGGATCATCCCTATTTAAAACCAAGGGCATAATCCCTAAAGCACAATCAGATTCATCCTCAATTCTTGTTTCAATATAGGCTAATAAATCAACTGTATTTTGATATGGATAAATTTCAGGATAGAGTTCAACTCTTTTTAAAGCACCACATTGAGCTAAAATCATAAAAGCTAATCCAATAAATACACAAAACTTCTTAAACATCATATTGTATACTTCCTACAGCTTGTTGGATAAAGAGGCTTGTGTCTTCTTGATGAACCGTTTTTAAAGATATTCTCAACTCAATAAGTAAGGGCTGTTTAATAATGTTATCAAAAATATTGGATTCACTTATATATTTTTTTATCCCCATCATCAAGTCTGTTGTCTTTTGATAAGAGGACATTGTTAAAATAGCTAAGGTATCCTCATCATCAATTCCATAAAGTCTATCCTCAACACTGATTAAACACTGTAAATGATGGATAAGCGTAACCATGATTTGATGATAGACATCTGTAGAAAATATACGTTTTATTTCTTGATAATGTTTCACTTGTATTACTAGTAAGCAGGATGGATAAAGTGTACGCTCATTAAATCCCATCATTCTTTTTAAATCCTTATTCAAAGCCTCTTGGTTCGCTAAAAGATAAATTGGATGAATCTGTGCCTGATTTTTTAAACGATCCATTAAGCGCTTATTTTCATCCTCTAATCTTTGTTGACACTGAATAAAAACATCCATACAGACTAAATTAATCGGAAGTAATAACCATAAAAGATTGCCCCACACAAAACCCTCTTGCATCAAAAAAACGCTCATCCACTGATATAATCCAAAACCCACTAACTGAAATAACAATAAACTAAACGATAAGAACCTAAATCGATAGACATTCAATAATAAAATAAAACCATATACACTCATCATCAAAAAACTATCCTCAATAAAACGCATTGTAAAGCCAATTCCCATACATAACACAAGTAAGGTAAACAGAAAACATCCAATACTAATATCTTGTATAATAAACATCGATTTTTTCAACATCAACACCTCCCATTAAGAAACTTTTTAATTAATGAAATTAGGAAAAAAATAAACAGTATATCCAACACAAAAGAAAGTATCATTAAATCAGTCGATAAATCATAATATCCTGACTTAATAAAATGAGTAAAAAGCAAAGAGAAGCACATCATTAATAAAACAAAACTAATGGAAAAGATTCCTTGTTTATCCATTACTCCATTCAAAAACAACAAACCAGTCATCAACATAACTAAATAAGCTCCTGTTGTAGGCCAATAGTAACGCTTAAACAAAGAATAAGAGGAAAATAATTTGAAGTGATCAAATTCATCTATCCAACTTCCTAATACAGCTGATTGAATACTGTCATTAACAATATAGCTCAGTGTTAAAGGATGTAAAAGATAATAAAAACTTATATCCAAACTTGTATAATGATCTAAAAATTCATCATAAATCAAAGGTTGATTCAAATCCACAACCTTGATTTCATCCTCTAAAGAAACACCTTTTAATAATGTATAAGAGCTATAGATTCCAAAATCATTTAAGGCTTTTTCAGGATCCTCCATTACTTCTAACACACCCAAAGTCATTGAATGAAAATGATCTTCAACATTTTTTTCAAGATAACTTTGAAAACTAAAGAAACTAGCAAATCCAACCATAAACATTAAAGCCATAATTTGAAATTTTTTAAAGTTACTACCCACTTCATAAAACATCCATATTAAATAAAAAATTGCCCAAATACCAATAAAAAATCCATTCATATTGATGATTACTAAGCCACTAACACTTAAACAAAATAAATAAAGATACCTAAAGGGATGATTTCCTTGTACACAACCTAATAATCCATTAATGATGCATAAGAAACCAATCAACATCATCGAATCCATCATTGAGTCAAGCAATACACCCACATAAGCAAAATCACTTAACATCCACAACATTAAGCCACCAACTAACCATTGATAAGATGCGTTAGATAATAAATGAAGGCATTGTTTAAACAATAAATAGATTTGCCATGCATTCACTACAAATAAACATAATTGCCATCCCAAATGTTCATAGTAAACCTGACTTTGACTCGCTACATAAACAAGCAAACATCCACTTATGAAAACATAAAGTAACCAATAAACAAACACAATATGAAGTAAAGGACGTTGTTTAAGCCATACAATGAATGAATTACCTAATCTGTCAGTTGTCAATCACATCACCTACATTTCATTTATGACATCATCCTACAAGGATTAAAAAAGCGTGTCAATCAATGTGTTCACACTCTAAAAAACACCTTAATTTTTAAGGTGGAATACAATGTAAATTATGTTTATTTATTTCTTGGATATTTTCCATTGAAGTGATAAAGCATCAAGGAGAAAGATGTATCATAAGTACTAATCAACTTCCCATATTCGAATTTAACTTTAGATAGTATAGTGTCCTTCTTTCATTTCTAAACAACTTCCTTTATAATACTCCCAGATTAAATCGAAAATTTTGATATAATTTATTGCAAGTTTTCTTAAGTGATTTCTTCATTTTTTAATACCTACAAATACCGCAAGTCTACCTCATTTATTAGTTAATAAAAATTATCTTTTATAAGTTAAACAAATCCGAATGAGCCCCTGTGTCAACAAGTGTAAGTTCCAAAACATCATCATTGGCTAAGTAAATCAATAACCAATCAGGTTGAATATGACATTCTCTAAATCCTTTATATTTCCCCTGTGACTCATGATCTCGATATTTCGCTTCTAACGGAATTCCTTGCAATAGTATATCTACTATTTTCTCTAGTATTTCTCTGGCAAATGGAGCTTTAGTTCCCTTTCCCTGCTTAATCTTATTATTTTATTAACTCAGTAGTCTCTATCATCAATGCTATAAATATGCTTATTCCTTCTCAAAGAATTATCTCTGTATAGAAACTTCACAATACATCAACTGCCCCGTTTTTTCAATATAATATATAGTATATTGACCTGTTTTTATTATTTACCCCTTTATATCGCCCCAGTTTTTTCAATTTAAATAACTATAGAATTTCCCTACGTAAATAGGGAAGAACTCTAGCTCTTCCCTAACATTCAAGGTATTTAGTTACTTATTAACTCATCCGCTTCTAACATCGATTCTATGTAAATTACATACCCTCGTCAGATCATTCCCAAACACATGATTGACTGTACCGATGATTTTGCCGTTTTGAATAATGGGTGACCAACTCACGCTTGTGTCAAGTAAAGGACAACACTTTTTAATAATATTCTCTATTTTATTGTGTTTTATGTCGAAACTTGTAAG
>JAWXUG010000090.1:0-6548 GCA_044432885.1 Erysipelotrichaceae bacterium
TAATGAATTCAAAGGATAATGTAAAGTTCTTTCCTCATCAACAAGGTCATATCTTATAAAATGATGAAACTTTCGTGAAGTTTAGCCTATTACTATAAAATATGCTATAATAAAAATATCAATTAGGAGGTATATTATGAAACTAATATTAGCGATTGTATCAAATGATGATAGTGCAAGCGTATCAGCTGCACTAACAAAGGGAAACTTCTCAGTAACTCGTTTAGCAACTACTGGTGGATTCTTACGTGCCGGTAACACAACTATTATTGTAGGGACAAATGATGATCAAGTTGATGCTTGTATCGAAATCATCGGAAACGAATCTAAGCGTAGAACAGAAGTTGTACCTTCAACTGCTTCATACGATATTGGAAGATATGCAACATTCCCTGTTGAAGTACAGGTTGGTGGAGCTACAATCTTTGTAATCGATGTTGAGCAATTCCATAAACTATAATAAAAATGAAAAAGAGCTACGGCTCTTTTTTTAGTCTTTAATTTTATTTGCTTCAAAGCGAGCATCTACCTTCTTTTTAGGAAAACCAATCGTTCTTCTAAAAAATCCAATCACAGGATGAAATTTTGGGTTAATCATACCTGTTAACTCAATAAAAATCCAGGCTAGTATACACAAGAAAGCTAGAAACAATAAACCTACAGGTTCATTGGTATAACTTACTACTGCACTTAATCCAAACAATACTGTTACAAAATATAGCGTTAAGACAGTACGACGATGACCTAAGCCCATTTTAATCATTAAGATGTGATGTAAATGATCTCGATCTGCTTGAGATACTTTTTGACCTTTTAATTTACGTCGTATAATCGCTAAACAAGTATCTGCTAAAGGAACAAATAAGATAATAATTGGAAAACCTAAGGTAATAAACGTTGAAGTTTTAAAACCTAGCAAAGATATACAAGCAATCATATAACCAAGAAACAAGGCGCCACAATCTCCCATAAAAATAGATGCTGGGTGAAAATTATAAGGTAAAAAGCCAACAATAGCACCCGATAACATTAAAGAAATCATTGCAATGTCAACGCGTCCCATTAAATAACCGATATAACCGATAACAAATAAGACAATACATGAAATTCCACCAGATAATCCATCTAAGCCATCAATTAAGTTAATCGCATTACAGACCCCTACAATCCATATAAATGAAATGAATAAAGAGACGACTTGAGTATCAATATAAAGAAATGGCAGCGAGATGAAATCTAAGGATATCCCACCATAGAAAATAGCAACCAGTGCTCCTGCTATTTGAAATAGTAGCTTTAAAATAGGTTTTAGATTAAATATATCATCTAATAACCCTCCTATAAATACAATAAAACCACCAATTAGGATCCCTAGTATCGTTTGGTCTACAGACATCATGATTGCTACAGAAATATAGAAGGCTAAATAAATCGCTAAGCCTCCCATTCTGACAATTTTACCACTGTGAACCGTACGTTGATTTTCTTGTGCATAAATATTCAATTTAAATCCTGCTACCTTCGCAAAAGGCACAATGATTAACGACAAGAAAAACGGGAATAAAAAATAGGTGGATGCCCTAAATAAAACATCCATTTTTGCCCCCTTATTTCATTAAGTGTAACGTTTCTAACATGATTCCTGTACCTTCAACTACACAGTTTAATGCATTTTCTGCAATGTAAACAGGAACATTTAATTCTGATACTAACAAGCGATCAAGCCCATGTAATAAAGCTCCACCACCAGTAAGAACGATTCCACGTTTCATAATATCCGCCGACAATTCAGGTGGCGCTTGTTCAAGCACAACACGACATGAACGGATAATATCCATTAAAGAATCACGCATTGCTAATTCTGTTTCTTCTGAAGTCATAGTGATTGAGTGTGGTAATCCTGTAACTAAGTCACGCCCACTTACTTCAATACTGCCATTTTCACTTAATCCATCCACGTAAACACATCCAATTTTACTTTTGATTTCTTCAGCTGTGCGATCTCCGATTAATAATTTATAAGTTTCTTTTGCATATTTAATTAAGTCACGGTCTAATTTATCCCCTGCAACTTTTAATGAAGAACTCGTAACGATTTCACCTAAAGATAAGATTGCAACATCCGTTGTTCCTCCACCTATATCTAAAACCATAGAACCTGTAGGTTTAGAAATATCTAAGCCAGCACCAATTGCTGCAACTTTTGGTTCCTCTTCAATAAATACTTTCTTTGCTCCCGCACGATAAGCTGCATCTTTAATCGCATTACGTTCTACTGACGTAATATTTGATGGGCAGCAAATCAAAATCGTTGGACGTGAAAAAACACCCTTTAATTTTAATCTTCTAATAAAATGATCTAACATCATCTCAGTTACTTCAAAATCTGCGATAACACCATCTTTTAATGGACGTAATGCCATAACACGAGCAGGTGTTCTTCCTAACATTTCTTTTGCTTCATTACCAACTGCTAATACTTTTTTAGTTTGCGCATCAATAGAAACTACTGATGGTTCATTTAAAACTATTCCCTCACCCTTAACGTAAATTAGGGTGTTTGCTGTACCTAAGTCAATACCTACTATTTTTGAAAAAGCCATAAATTAATTCCTCCATTCAAACATTATCATTATAACATATTTAATTTGTAATCAACATAAGATATTTCTTAATAATTACATTAAACCTAGCAAAAATTGACTTGATAAATAAGCCAGTGCCATTGCTAATAACAGATATAAGACTTGGGCTTGGCTTACATGATTGCCTTTAATCATTTTTTCATAATTTAGACTACTAAGGGCATATAATGCAATTGCAAAAGTCAAAATATAAAGTATGATTTGTATTGTTTTTTCCATTGTTCACCTCACAAAAAGAATATGCTAGTTATAGCATATTCCATGATTTATTTCAATATTAGTTCTTTATCGCATGTAGACGATTCAAGGCTTTTTTAAGCGCTATTTCGGCATTTAAATAGTCTTGACCATCCGTAGTCTTCATATTTTCTTCTGCCTTTACTTTTGCATTTAAAGCTCTTTTCTCATCGATATCTTTAACATTTTCTATTGCATCTGATAACAAGGTAACTTGATTATCATGATCTAGATAAAACATACCGCCACTAACTGCATAATGTTCACGACCACCTGTTTCTTCAATAGAAACAACAGAGATTTTTAACATCGCAACCATTGGCATGTGCGATGGAAGAATACCACGCTCACCATCTGTGGTGACAATATTCATTATTTTACCTTCAGTGGTTTTATAAAGACCTTGAGGCGTAATCATCTTGATTGTAAGCATCTTAATTACTTCCTAATTGATTTGCTTTTTCTTTTGCTTCTTCAATGGTTCCTACAAACATAAAGGCTTGTTCAGGTAAATCATCATATTTTCCTGCTAGCAATTCTTTAAAGCTTGCTACTGTATCTTTTAAAGGTACGTACTTCCCAGCTAAACCACTAAATTGTTCAGCAACATTAAAGGGTTGAGATAAGAAGTTACGTGCACGACGTGCGCGATTAACAACAATTTTATCCTCATCAGATAATTCATCCATCCCTAAGATTGCGATAATATCTTGTAATTCTTTATAACGTTGTAGTAGTGATTGAACCCCACGAGCTACTTCATAATGTTCTTCTCCAACCACAAGTGGATCTAAGATACGACTACTTGATTCCAGTGGATCTACCGCAGGGTAGATACCAAGGGCAGCAATCCCACGATCTAATACTGTTTTTGCATCTAAGTGTGTAAATGCTGTTGCAGGCGCTGGATCAGTCAAGTCATCAGCTGGTACATAAATTGCTTGAACAGAGGTAATAGATCCTTTATCAGTAGAAGTAATACGTTCTTGAAGTTGACCCATTTCTGTTGCTAAAGTAGGTTGGTATCCTACAGCTGAAGGCATACGTCCTAGTAAAGCTGATACTTCTGAACCAGCTTGTGTAAAACGGAAGATATTATCAACAAATAATAATACGTCTTGACCATCATAATCACGATAGTATTCAGCCATCGTTAAGCCAGATAATGCAACACGCATTCTAGCACCTGGAGATTCATTCATTTGCCCATACACTAATACAGTTTTTTCAAGAACCCCAGATTCCTTCATTTCATGATACATATCATTTCCTTCACGGGTACGCTCACCCACTCCGGCTACAACTGATCGACCACCATGTTCTTTAGCGATGTTATGAATTAATTCTTGCATTAATACGGTTTTACCAACACCAGCTCCACCGAACAATCCAATTTTACCACCACGTGCATATGGACATAATAAGTCAATAACTTTAATTCCTGTTTCTAATACTTCAGCAGCTGTTTGTTGTTGCGCAAAAGTTGGTGCGGCACGATGAATTGGCATTCTTTTAACATTTTCATCTAGCTCTCCCATTTCATCAATGGTTTCCCCTAATACATTGAACATTCTACCAAGCACTTCATTTCCAACAGGCACTTGGATAAAATTTTCTGTATCCACACACTCCATGTCACGAACAAGACCATCCGTTGATCCCATTGAGATACAACGAACCACATCATCCCCAACATGTTGGGCAACTTCAACAACTAATTTTTCATTGTTTCCTTTTTTCACGACAATGGCATTTTTCAATTCTGGTAAATGACCATGTGAAAAACGAATATCCACAACAGGTCCTATAACCTGTATAATTCTTCCAACGTTTTTATCCATTGTTTTCCTTCCTAAAGTGCATCTGCCCCACCAACAATTTCTGTAATCTCTTGCGTGATTGCAGCCTGTCTTGCTTGGTTGTAAGTAAGCACTAATTTATCATTTAATTCTTCAGCATTATCAGTTGCATTTTCCATCGCTAAACGACGAGATGCTTGCTCTGCTGTTTTGCTTTGTAGCCAAATACTATAAATTACATTTTGAATCATCATTGGCACTAAATAATCAAGAATTTCCTCAGCATTAGGTTCAAATATAGTTTCCTTATGCATCGAAGCGGCTTGCTCTTTTTCAATTATTGTTGGAATAATCGTTTGAAATGAAGGCTCAAAAGTGACTGTATTTACAAATTCTGTAAATAAAACGTGAATAGAAGATACTTCATCTTTTCTAAACTTTTCAATTGCAATATTCGATAATTCCTTTAATTCATCAAACGTAATCGCATCACCATTAACAGAATCATTTAGAATATTAAACCCTTGCTTATGATAAGCTTTTCTTTGTTTATGTCCAATAACAATTAATTCATCATCTTGTAACAATTCATTTTTAGCTAATTTAACCATATTGGTATTGTAGCCTCCACATAAACCTAAATCACTTGAAAACACAAATACAATACGTTTATTTGATTTCTTTTCTTTTAAGAATGTATGATCTAAACGTCCATTTTCCAAGACAATAGCATTTACTGTAGATTTTAATAAAGTTGCATATTCACGATTTTTTTCCATCATATTGCGCTGTTTTGCTAATTTAGCATTAGCAATCAATTCCATCGCGCTCGTAATCTTTTTCGTTGCATTAATTGAGCGAATTCGTGCTTTTATGGCTTGTTTATTAACTGCCATAATTAACCCTCATAACGGGTAGAAAAACGAGTTAAATAATCACTTACAGCCTCTTTCATCAATGTATCTAAAGACTCATCAATCATTTCTTTTGTATTTAAAGTAGCAATAATATCTGCTCTTTCATTTTTAACAAATTGATGTAAACCTTCTTCAAAGTCTTTTACATCTTCAAGCGCCACTGATTTTAAGAATCCATTTTTAGCAGCGAATAAAGAAAGTACTTGATATGGCATCGTTAATGGTGAATATTGTCCTTGTTTTAAAAGTTCACTTAAACGTGCACCATGATCAATTGTAGCCTTTGTAACAGGATCTAAATCACTACCAAATTGTGTAAATGCTAATAGTTCAGTATATTGAGCCAAGTCTAATTTTAATGAGCCAGATACTTGTTTCATCGCTTTTGTTTGTGCAGCTGACCCAACGCGTGATACGGAAAGCCCACTATCTACAGCTGGTCTGTTACCTGCATTAAATAATTCTGCTTGTAAGAAAATTTGACCATCTGTAATGGAAATAACATTGGTTGGAATATAGGCACTTATATCCCCTGCTTGCGTTTCTATAATTGGTAAAGCGGTTAATGAACCACCACCATAATTTTCATTTAATTTAGCAGCACGTTCTAATAATCTTGAATGTAAATAGAATACATCCCCCGGATAAGCTTCACGTCCTGGTGGTCTACGTAATAATAAACTCATTGTACGATAAGCAACCGCATGTTTACTTAAATCATCATAGACAATTAAAACATCTTTTCCTTCTTCCATCCAATGCTCACCAATTGCACAACCCGCATAAGGAGCCATATATTGAAGTGGTGCTGCATCTGATGCAGTTGATGTGACAATTGTTGTATAACTCATTGCATCATGCGTTCTTAATTTTTCAACAATTTGAGCTACCGTACTTGCTTTTTGTCCAATAGCAACATAAATACAAAGTACATCTTTATCTTTTTGATT
>JAWXUG010000091.1:0-6301 GCA_044432885.1 Erysipelotrichaceae bacterium
TTCTTTTCCTGTAACCTGTGCTGCTAAGGATTCAAGTTTAATTACTGTAGGGTCATCTTGGTAAACATCATCTCCAACTTCAGCGATGGCCATAGCAGCCCTCATCTTTTCTGTAGGTTTGGTTACCGTATCACTTCTAAAATCAATTGTTTTCATTGTTTATACTCTCCTTTATTTGAGTTAATGTAAAACGTAGCTTTGATGGTAAAAATTTTATCACTTTATCTTTATATTTTCCAGCTGTAAATAGGATATATTCATTTTTAACCAATCGATTATGCTTCAATTTCTCTAAATTAGAAGCATATAAATCCATCGCTTGTAAGGTGTTTTTATCACAGCTAAAATCATAGTGGCTCATGAAACGAATTGCCCTTAAAATACGTAGTGCATCTTCTTCAAAACACTGATAAGGATCTTTAATGGTTTTTAATTGATGGTGCATTAAATCATCGTATCCGCTATGAAAATCAAGTAGACCTGTAGCAGGATGATAATATAATGCATTAAAGGTGAAGTCACGTCTTAAGCTATCCATCTTTGCCGAAGAGATACTGGTTACTTTTTGAGGGTAACGATGATTTTTAAAGTTTTCATCTTTTCTAAAGGATGTAATTTGAAAGCAAGTAAAATTTATCTGAATGTCTACTCGCTTGAAAGAAGTAAAAGATTGTTGTATTTGATCTTCTGAAAACCATGTTACAATTTCACGGATAGGGGCATCGGTTGCGATATCGTAATCATCACTTTCCCTTCCTAATAGGGCATCGCGCACAAAACCACCCACCAAATAAGCTTGGTAGCCATGTTGATGAAAAAGATTGAACAAAGCATGTGTTTCTTTATTTAAATAAATATCCATAGCTATAGTCTAGCAAATGAAGGACTAAATAGTAAATGAATTCAAATACAAAAGATAAACAAAAGGCAGACATTCAAATAATATAAGGCTGCTTAAACAACCAAAACTAATAAAAGGAGCAAAACCAATAGGCTGATTCTTAGTCCTTTTTTTAATAAAAATCATAAAAATCATATAGAGTAGACAGCTAAACACACTGATACTAAAGCACATGAGAATACAGGGATAGCCAAGGATGAATCCTAGGATGCTTAACAGTTTGACATCACCATATCCAAGACCATGTGGTTTTATGAAATAAAGGATGGATAAGGGAATAAACATAAGTAAACAAGCAAAAAGACGGTTGAAGATTGATAAGTGGTTAAAGCTAAATAAGGAAAAGAAAGCTAGTAATACTAGTAGTCCTAAAAATGCATCATAAATAGTAAGGCTATCGATATCAATTAAAGAAATGCAAAGCAAAAGAGAATAAAGGATCGTTATAAAAAGTAAGGAAAAAGAAAGTCCATATACTTGATAGAAAAACACAAAAGTAATAGCTGTCATAAATTCAACTACAAAATATCTAAATGAGATAGAATGATGACAGTGTTGACATCTTCCTTTTAGGTAAATGAAACTAATAAGAGGAATCATTTCTGTATAGGATAATCGATGATGACAAACAGGGCAGCAAGAGTGTCCACTTATAAAATTTAACTTTAAAGGGAATCGAAAACTAACTACTTGTATAAAGCTTCCCATACATAGACCAAATAAAAAAAGATAAAGCATAACGACCTCGTTTCTACTTTATCTTAGTCATAAAAATTTAAGTTCCTAGTCTAATTGATTTAAAATTGCATTTGCAGCACTATATCCACTAGATAGGGCAAGGGTTATGTTATACCCACCAATTGGACCGTGAATATCTAAAGATTCACCAACAATGTAAAGATTTTTGTGTTTCTTTGTTTCAAACGTTTTAGGGTTTACCTCTTTAATACTGATACCTCCTCCTGTTACATAAGCTTTTTCTAAGACTTCGCATCCTAAAATTTCATAACGATGATTTTTAATCAGCTCAATGAGTAAGTTGATTTGTTTGTGTACTAGATGTTTGCTTCGACAAGTCTCATCAATACCCGCTTTTGCACATAAGTAATCACTAAATTTACGTGTAAAAAAGGATGAGAGAATAATACTTGGTTTCCCTTCTCTGTTTTCTTGAAAAGCTAAGCGGATGGTTTCTTCTTCTAATTGAGTATTAAAATCAATAAATATTTCTTTAATTTGCTTTAGATAAATTGTTTCACTAAGTTTCATAATGGATGTACCGCTTAACCCTTTATGGGTAAAGATTAAATTGCCATGAGCAATGTGTTTATCAAATGAAACCTTGGCATTTTGAAAAGAGGTTGCAACAACCTTAGGTGGATGACTTAATAGAATAGAGGTTTCAGCAGGGAATAAAGGAACGCTATCTAGCCCAAGTGATTTTGCAAAATACATATGATCACCCGCACTTCCAGTTGTCGAGAAAGAGGCACCACCACAGGCAATAATGATATGTTTAGCATTGTAGTGGCCTCTTGTGGTTTTAATTTGGTAGCCATCTTCCATCACTTGTATATGATGTACCGTTTCATCATAATGGATTTTATGATCAAGACCATCAAGGAGAACATTAAGGATATCTTTAGAACGATTTGAAATAGGGAAAATTTGATCTTCTTTTTCTGTTTTTAAGGGAACGATAGGATTGAAAAAATCATAGATTTCTTGCGGTCCAAAAGTATGGAGTGTGCTGTATAAAAATTTATTATTGTAATTTACCTCTTGTAAGAAAGAAGGGATCGATTTTAGGTTAGTTAGATTACAGCGGCCACCCCCTGTAAGCAATAGCTTTTTACCTGCTGAAGGCATTTTTTCTAGGATAAGAATATTTTTTTCTTTCAATATTTGGCCAGCCATTAAACCTGAAACTCCCGCTCCAATAATTATTGTATCAACCATCATTCGCCTCCTTTTATATGCGTGGGTATATTATACGTGATAAACTATATAAAACAAAGTCAATCTTTTAAAACGAACAATTTTAGTGTATGATAATAGCTATGAAAAAGATATTGAAAATGATTCTTGTCCTATCTTTACTTGGGTTGATTACACCGAATATATACGCACAGGAAAGTGATGATGAGACAGAAATAGACATTGAAATAGTGAGTGGGGCGGCTATCCTAATAGAAACTCAAACTAATGCGGTGCTTTATGAAGAGAATGCACTAGAAGCAAAATATCCGGCAAGTATCACCAAGATATTGACGGTTATATTAGCGATTGAGCAACTAAATATGGATGACATGACAGTGGTGAGTCAGGAAGCAATTGATGCAACGGAGCCTGGGAGTACCCATATTGCATTGCAAGTGGGGGAAGAAATTTCAATCCAAGACTTATGTTACGCTACTCTTTTGGCAAGTGCCAATGATGCAGCCAATACGTTGGCACTTGCAGTGAGTGGCAGCATTGAAAGCTTTGCTAATTTGATGAATCAAAAAGTAGAAGAATTAGGCGGGATGAATTCGCATTTTGTGAATCCAAGTGGATTGCCTGATGAAGATCATTATACATGTGCATATGATATGGCGCTCATTACTAGTTATGCAGTTAAAAATGAAACTTTTTTAGAAATCTTCTCTACCGTCAGTTATGAAGCAAGCACAACCAACATGCAACCAGAAGTACGAGTATTCGCTAATGGAAATGATATGATTAAGCCATCAGAGTATACTTATGAGTATGCAGTAGGTGGGAAAAATGGGTGGACAACAGATGCCCAATATACCTTGGTAACCTATGCTGAAAAAGATGACTTAAATTTAGTAGCAGTCGTTTTAGATTCCTATCAAAAATCAGATTATTATCAAGAAAGCAAAGAGATGTTTGAATATGCCTTTGACAACTATCAACGCCTTGTGATTCCGCATGAGGAAATTGTTGAAGAGATAGTAGAAATTTATGATGAAGAAACCCTTCTTGCAACATCAACTTTTTACTTTGAGCAGGATATAGGTTTGTTGTTGCCATCAAGTATTGTGGTTGAAGATGTAAGTCATGAGATTGTTGTAAGCAATGAGGATAGTGTTGAAGAAATAAAAGCAGATTTAATGATTTATGTTGCTAATGAATATGTTGGGCAAGTTAGTATGAATCATGATCAAAAAGTATATGAAGTGATAAATGATGAAATAGAAACTTCAATATTTAAGCGTTACTTCGATAAATTAAGCGTTTTTGTGCTTATATGTGTAAGTTTCGTATTATTAAAAAAAGTAATTGTGAAGAAATAAATGAATCCTCCTGTCAAAATTGATACAGGAGGATTTTAATGTAATAAACGATAAAGGCTATAATGTAAAAGAAAAAAGTATATTTACATTTTTAAAAAATATCTTACATAAATTAAATAGAATATCTACCTGTAAAATATGATGTAATCAATAAGTATCTACTATTTGTGCTTTACATTATAAAAAAATATATCATAAAGGAATGAAACAGATGAAACTATGTAAGTGAAATAATTAACTTTCATGATTTTTCTTCTTTTCCTTATGCTAGAATACATACGGAGGAAAGAAATGAAAAATTTATTTAAAGTATTATTAGCTAGTTTATTAGCTCTATCTCTTGTAGGATGCTCAGCACCTACACAAGAAGAAAACGAAGGTATTACAGGTGTTCAAACTTACGAAGTAACAGGAAATGGTTACGGCGGGGTAGTTAATCTTAGTGTAAGTATTGATGGCGAAACGATTACAGACATCGTTTTAAATGATCATGCTGAAACAAATGTAGTCATTGATCGTGCATTCCCAATTATTAAAGAAAGAATCTTAGAAGCAAATACTGCAGTAGTTGATTCAGTATCAGCTGCTACATTCTCATCTTATGCAGTTAAAGCTGCAGTGGCAGATGCAATGGGTCAAGCAGGTATTGAAGTAGAAGCAATTACTTTCGCAACAAGTGGAGCAGAACATGAAGCAGTAACATTGGAAGATGTAACAGCGGATATCGTAATTGTTGGTGGAGGACCTGCTGGTTTATCGGCAGCAATCGCAGCAAAACAAACTAATGCAGATGCAAATGTTATTTTAGTAGAAAAATTAGATATTTTATCAGGTAATGGTAAATTTGATATGAACTTCTTTGATATGATTAACTCTGAAGCTCAAGCAAATGATGGTAGAGAAGTAACCATCGAAACTTTCATCGAAAGTAAATCATCATCAACAGAATCAGCAGAGCGCATTGAAGTATGGGCAAATGAAGCGGCTTCTGTAGATGCATGGTTAAGAGATTTTGGTGTTGAATTAAACTATGCATATGGTGGAGAAACAAGCACAAGTCACATGGCAGAAGCAAATCAATATGCTGGTGAAGTAATCCAAGCAGGTCTTGAAGCAGAAGCATATAACTTAGGTGTTGATATCCGCACTGGAACAGAAGGTGGAGAATTAATTTTTGATGAAGGTACAGTTATTGGTGTAAATGTAACAAACAATGATAACGAAAGCTATAACATTATGGCTAGTTCAACAATTATTGCAACAGGTGGATTCTGTAATAACACTGAATTATTAGCAGAATATGCACCAGGTCAAGAAACATTTGTGACATCTAATCAAATGGGAACAACAGGTGATTATGTAAAATTATTTGAAGATTATGGTTTCTTAATGGAAAACATGTCAACAATGAGTGTGTTCACAAATATCTTAAGCCCTGAAAAACATTTAACAGGTGGTGCTGATTTAGCTTTCCGTGTAGATGCTACAGGAACAACAGCACCAACAAGCAATCAAACAGCTTATTATATTACAGATACAACAGGATACGATTCATTCTATCGTATTCAAAAACACGTAGCATCTGGATATTATGAAGAAGCAACTTCAATTGCTGAATTAGCAGGTTTATTAGGCGTTGATGCAGAAGGCTTACAAGCTACAATTGATGCATATAACGCAAGTGTTGCAGCAGGTGAAGAAGGATTTGAAGGTAAACGTGAATTTGATGCTGAAGGTACATATTATGGCGCTGTAGTCGTATCAGCTAACCACATGACAAAAGGTGGGGTAACATGTAATGAAGCAGCACAAGTATTAAGCGTCGATGGATCTATTGTTGATGGATTATATGCAGCTGGAGAAGTAACTTCTCAATCAGGTGCTTATGCAGCATCAGTAGTATTCGGTAAAGTGGCTGGGGAACACGCAGCAGCAACTTTAACAAAATAAATTTTAAACCAAATGAAAAGGTTATCTAATTGATACAATCCCACTAAAGTAGACAAATGAAATAAATAAAATTTCATGGATCTACGGAGGTGGGATTTTATTATGTCCAGAAAAAACAAATATACAGTTGAACAAAAAGTAAAAGCATGTG
>JAWXUG010000092.1:0-6183 GCA_044432885.1 Erysipelotrichaceae bacterium
ATTCTCATTATTCTATTTCCCCTTGTCTATATCGATATATAATTGATTGTCCAAATCCAATCGCAATCATTGCAGCAACAGTACTTGATCCACCAGATGATATTAATAATAGTGGAACTCCTGTTAATGGAATCAACCCTGATACCCCTCCTACATTAAAAACAAAATGGATAAAGAAATACATTGCCATACCAATTAAAATAACCTTCGCTTTTTGATTCTTAATTCTTACTGCAAAGATTAAGAAACGATAAATAATCGCTACATAACAAATTAAAACAATTAAAAAGCCTACAAATCCTAATTCTTCGACTAAAATTGCTAAAATATAGTCTGTTCCAGCTGCTGGAAATTCTGTATATTTTTGAAAAGAATTACCAAATCCTAAGCCATATAACCCTCCTGATGCAAATGCTGTTAAACCTTTAATCAATTGGTATCCATCTCCATAAGGATCAATAAATGGGTTTGCTGCTGATAAAAAACGTCCTATCATGTAATTGTCACTAAAAGCAGATAAAAATGTAGTCCCAATTGGATGAAGCAAAAAGAATACCAAAGCCATCCCTATAATACCTACAATTAAAAGGCGAAACTGTATCTTTGTTAAACTACGATGACTACAAGCCATAAAACAGATCATCGTGATAAAAAACAACACCGCAAAAGATCCAAAGTCTGATTGAAAAAAGATAATGATTACAGAATATAAAACAAAAAAACCTACTGGCACTTTTAAAATATCTTTATAATCTTTATCTGCTTTGATGCCGGCAATTTTTCCTGCAACCAATAAAACCATTAATATTTTTGCGAATTCTGAAGGTTGTATCGTAATTCCACCAATAAAAGGAATTGAAATACTAATCCACGCACGTGCTCCACCTGCTACATAGCCTGTAAAAAAAGTGATCCCTAATAAGCCAGCCATTGCCCAAAGAATTAAATCAAATACCGGACTTGAAAGATAATAAACTTTAAAGTATCGGGTGATAAATATCATCAATAAATATCCACCAAACAAGAATACACCTTGTTTTAAAACAACAAAAACAAGGTCCATAATTTGGGACTTTGCAACCGAACTAAGATCATCTAAACTCGATGCACTAAAGCTCATTGAAGCTGATGCAATCATCAATAATCCGAAGAAAATGAGTATATATACAGCCCCTAGGGTAACCATATCGGCTCCTTTAGGCATTTTTATCCACTTAAACATATGCCACCTCGCTATTATCTTAACATATCACTTGAATTAAAACAAAATTTCGTTATAATAAAGGGGAAGTAGGTTGAATGATGAAAATTAATAACGATACAATTGTGAAAGATACTGATCCAATTTTGAGGGAAAGATCAGTCGATGTTTTATTGCCGCTTAATAAAGAGGATAAAACTCTTTTATTAGAGCTATTAGATTATGTAAAGAAAAGTACAGATCCGGAAATTGCAGAAAAAGAAAATTTAAGACCCGCTGTAGGTATTTCAGCTGTTCAAGTAGGTGTTTTAAAGAAACTTAATGCTATGGTGGTTCCTGTAGAAAATAAAAATGGGGATTATGTCGATCAAATTTATGCATTGGCAAATCCTAAAATTATCTCACACTCGCTTGAGAAAGCCTATTTAAAAACAGGTGAAGGATGTTTATCAGTAGAAAATAATCATCCAGGTTATGTAGAACGTAGCGCCCGTATTAAAGTACGTGCCTTTGATGTATTACAAAACAGAGAAATCACACTTCGTTTAAGTGGATTTCTAGCAATTGTTTTTCAGCATGAATTAGATCATAATGATGGTATTTTATTTTATGATCGCATAAATAAGGAAAATCCATTTGCACCTATTGCAAATGCTATTGAAATAGAATAATTAAGGAGAAACTATGACAGAAAGAAAAGGCGTTCGTACGCCTAAAAAATATGCTTCTAGAAGGCATATTACCCAAACGATAACTTATGATAATATCTATAAACCAGAATCGGATACCATTGTCTATGCATTAGGCGGACTTGGTGAAGTTGGTAAAAATATGTATTGTCTTGAACACAAGGAGGAAATTGTAGTGATTGACTCAGGAATTAAATTTCCTGATGGAGAGTTGCTAGGTGTAGATTACGTAATCCCTGATTACTCTCATTTAATCAAAAACCAAGAAAAGATTAAAGCCTTAGTCATCACCCATGGTCATGAAGATCACATTGGTGGAATCCCCTTCTTACTACAATCGATTTCTATTGATAAAATCTATGCGCCACGTTTTGCCATTGCATTAATTGAAAGAAAACTTGAAGAACGTAAAATGTTACGTTCCGTTAAATTGGTAGAAATCAACGAGAATTCTAGTATTAATACCAAATATTTCTCATTTGGATTTTTTAATACCGTACACTCGATTCCTGATTCTCTTGGAGTCTTAATTAATACACCAAATGGACGTGTTGTTCATACTGGAGACTTTAAATTTGACTTAACCCCTGTAGGAACAAACTCGGACTATCAAAAAATGGCCTATATCGGTCAAATCGGTGTTACCCTATTATTAAGTGATTCAACCAATTCATCGGTTGAAGGATTCTCAATCAGTGAACGAAAAGTTGCTGATTCGATTTTAGAGATTATTCGTAAGACACCAGGCAGATTACTAGTCTCAACATTTGCTTCTAATGTGCATCGTTTATCACAAATTGTACAGGCAGCGGTTGCCTGTGATCGTAAGATTGCTGTATTTGGTCGCTCAATGGAAAATGTAGTAGCTATTGCTCAAAAACTTAAAACCATTAACGTAGATAGTTCACATTTTATTGCACCTGAAATGATCAACCAAATACCACCTGAAAAACTATGTGTTATCTGTACAGGATCACAAGGTGAACCTCTTGCTGCTTTAAGCAGAATTGCTGGAGGGACCCATAAATATCTTAGAATTATTCCAGGAGATACGGTTGTCTTCTCTAGTAGTCCAATTCCAGGAAATGCAGTAAGTGTTGGAGCAATTGTTAATCAGTTGACACGTGTGGGTGCCAATGTAATGACTAACTCTCCATTAACTTCATTACATACAACAGGGCATGCTTCAAAAGAAGAACAGAAGTTAATGTTACAGTTAATTAAACCTGATTACTTTATGCCAATTCATGGGGAATATAAGATGTTAAAAATTCACAAAGATAGTGCGATTGAAACTGGTGTAAAACCTGAAAATACCTTTGTATGTTCAAATGGCGATGTAGTCATCTTAAGAAATGGAGAATGTCTACAAGGCAATATCCGTATACAAACTGATGATATCTATGTCGATGGTAACGATTTATCTGGAGTTTCAACCTCGGTTTTAAGAGATCGTAAAATTTTAGCAGATAACGGTATGGTTGCAGTTATTGTTTCTATTGACTCACGCACTAATAAAATATTATGTAGACCAAACATTGTATCACGTGGATTTGTCTATATTAAAGAAAGTCAAACACTGTTAAAAGAAGCTGAATTAGTGGTTTATGAAGCCTTAAAAACAAAGATGCAACAACGAACAACCTTTGGCGAATTGAAGAATTGCATTAGAAGTTCACTAGAACCATTCTTATTTAATAAGACACATCGTAATCCAATTGTAATTCCGGTTATTTCAAACCATAAGGAAGCCATGGCATTGATGGCAAAAAAACATCAAGAACGTCAAGCAAAAAAAGAAGCTAATAACTAAATTTAATCCATCATTCATTTGATGGATTTTTTTGTTAAAAAAGGCATCAAACATATTGTTTGATACCTTAATATTTTATCTAAATTTAATTGCTGCTTGAGCGGCTGCAAGACGAGCGATAGGCACTCTATAAGGACTACATGAAACATAAGATAAACCAATTCTATGACAGAATTCAATAGAACTAGGGTCTCCACCGTGTTCACCACAGATACCTAATTTAATATCAGGTCTTGTTTCTCTTCCGAGTCTAGCTGCCATTTCAACAAGTTTACCAACTCCATTTTGGTCTAATCTTGCGAAAGGATCTTGTTCATAAATTTTCTTTTCATAATAGCTACTTAAGAAACTTCCAGCATCATCTCTTGAGAATCCAAATGTCATTTGTGTTAAATCATTGGTTCCAAACGAGAAGAATGATGCTTCTTTTGCAATTATATCAGCCATTAATGCTGCACGTGGAATTTCAATCATTGTACCCACTAGGTATTTTAATTCAACATTTTCACGTTTAATGATTTCATCTGCAACACTTTCGACTACATGTTTAACATATTTTAATTCTTCAACATCCCCTACAAGTGGTATCATAATTTCTGGTACGATATTGTAATTTGGATGTCTTCTATTCACGTTGATTGCCGCTTCAATAACTGCTTGTGTTTGCATTTTGGCAATTTCTGGATATGAGATTGCAAGACGACAACCACGATGACCCATCATTGGGTTAAATTCGTGTAAACCAAGAATAATACTCTTAAGTTCTGCTACATCCATAAACATATCATTTGCCAATGTAGTGATATCATAAGATGATGTAGGTAAGAATTCATGAAGTGGTGGATCTAAGTAACGAATAGTTACAGGGAAGCCCTTCATTGCTTCATAAATCGCTTCAAAGTCATTTCTTTGCATTGGCAATACTTTAGCTAATGCAGTTTCTCTTTGTTCTGCTGACTTACTAACAATCATTTCACGCATAGCTTTAATACGGTTGGTTTCAAAGAACATATGTTCTGTTCTTACAAGTCCAATTCCTTCAGCACCAAATTCAAGCGCTTGAGAAGCATCGGCAGGTGTATCTGCATTGGTTCTAATTTTAAGCACACGTACTTTATCAGCCCATGTCATAAATCTTTCAAAATATCCTGAGATTGTAGCAGGTACTGTTTTAATCGCACGTGCATAAATATTACCAGTAGAACCATCTAATGAAATAAAGTCTCCCTCTTTGCATGTAACACCATTTACAGTAAAGGTTTTATTTTCATCATCAATACGTATATCTCCGCACCCTGATACACAACATCTACCCATACCACGAGCTACAACTGCAGCATGAGAAGTCATTCCGCCACGTACTGTTAAAATACCTTGTGCTAGATGCATACCTTCAATATCTTCTGGTGATGTTTCAAGGCGAACAAGGATGACATTGCGTCCTTTATTAGCCCATTCAGTTGCATCTTGGGCTGTAAATACTACTTGCCCACAAGCTGCACCAGGAGATGCTGGTAGCCCTTGAGCTACTGGCGATGAATTTTTCATTTCAACAATATCAAATTGTGGATGTAATAAAGTATCTAATTGTTTTGGATCTACCATTAATAAAGCTTCTTCTTCACTGATTAACTTTTCATCAACCATATCGCACGCAATACGTAAAGCTGCACTTGCTGTGCGTTTTCCGTTACGTGTTTGAAGCATGAATAATTTTTCATTTTCAATCGTAAATTCCATATCTTGCATATCTTTATAATGACTTTCAAGACGTGCACAAATATCAACAAATTCATTATAAGCATTTGGCATAACATCTTTTAATTGATCAATCGTTTGAGGTGTACGAGTTCCTGCTACAACATCTTCACCTTGGGCATTCATCAAGAATTCACCAAATAAAACACGTTCTCCTGTTGCAGGATTTCTTGTGAAAGCAACCCCAGTTCCACAATCATCACCCATATTTCCAAAAACCATCATTTGAACATTAACAGCTGTTCCCCATGATGATGGAATATCGTTCATTTTGCGATAATAGATTGCACGTGGATTATTCCATGATCTAAATACGGCTTCAACCGATTTAAATAATTGTACCATTGGATCAGTTGGGAAGTCTTCATTCAAATTATCACGATAGTATTGTTTAAATAAAACCACCATTTCTTTTAAATCATCTGCATTTAATTCGGTATCAAGTTTTACCCCTTTACGTTCTTTTAATTCATCAATAATCACTTCAAAACGATGTTTGGGAAGTTCCATAACAACATCTGCAAACATTTGAATAAAGCGACGATATGAATCATAGGCAAACCTTTCACTACCACTTTTCTTAGCTAAAGTTTCAACCACTTCATCATTAATCCCTAAATTTAAAATGGTATCCATCATTCCTGGCATACTCGCACGAGAGCCACTTCTAACAGATACTAATAATGGATTATCTTTATCTCCAAATTTTTTGCCAGAAATAC
>JAWXUG010000093.1:0-6105 GCA_044432885.1 Erysipelotrichaceae bacterium
TTATTAAGTGTTTGTATTTTAGGGTTAACAGGATGTGGAACTAGTGATATATCCGGTGATGTAACGGTTGTAAAAGTGGGTGTTGTAGGAGAGTACAATGCTCAATGGGATACAATTAATGAATTATTAGTAGATGATAAGATTGAAGTAGAGTTAGTTAAGTTTACAGACTATTCTGTACCTAATCGTGCTTTAGAAGATGGGGACATCGATTTAAATGCTTTCCAACATAAAGCTTACCTAGCAAATGAGATAGACACTAAAGGATATGATATCGTATCTATTGGAGAAACAATTATTGCACCTTTAGCAGTATTTCCAAACACAAGTAAAATCGAATCAATGAGTGATTTAACAGATGGTAGTATTGTTGCGATTCCAAGTGATTTAACCAATGGGGGACGAGCTTTAAAATTATTAGAAGAAGCAGGTTTAATCGTTTGTGATCCTAGTAAAGGATATGTGCCTACCAAGGCGGATATAACTGAATATATCGTTCAAATAGAAATTGTAGAAGCAGAATCTGCAACCCTTGCAAGTTTATTGCCTGATGTAGATGCAGCGATCATTAATGGTGGAAATGCCTATACAGCACAATTAAACTCAATTGAAGATAGCATTTATATTGAAACCGTTGATAGTAGCAATGATTATGTAGATCAACTTAAAAACATTATCGCTGCAAGAAGCGAGGATCAAGACAATGAAGTGTACTTAAAAATTGTTGAAGCGTATCAAAGTAGCGAAGTAGAAACTACCTTAGAAGAGGCTTATTTGGGAGCATTTCTTCCAGCTTGGAAATAATTGTTTAACTACTTGTCAAAGTGTTAAGGGTATGCTATCATATATAAGCACTTACTTTGAGCTCGAATGAAGCTTAAGGCGGAAGGGAGAAAAATATGAAACCAGGAATTCATCCAACATACCAAAAAGCAACAGTTACTTGTGTTAGTTGTGGGAATGTATTTGAAACAGGATCTACTAAAGCAGAAATTAAAGTAGATACTTGCTCAAACTGCCACCCATTCTATACAGGAAGACAACGTTTTGCTGCTGCACAAGGAAGAATTGAGAAGTTTAACAGAAAATACGGTAAAAAATAGTTTCTGTAAACTGCATAAAAAATTCAATAAAAGGGACTCGAAAGAGTCTTTTTTTATGATTAAAATCATATTTTAATCAAAAGTAGTATAGATGTTGTATAATGTTTACATGATTATATTAAACGAAAACCAAGTGGATGAAGTGGTTTCGCTGTTTAACCAAGGGAAGATTATCGCTTTCGCTACAGATACGGTATATGGTTTAGGGTGTCGATATGATTTAAAATCTGCAATAGATAAAATCAAATTGGCAAAAGGAAGGGATGAAAAGAAACCGTTACCTATGATGGTGGCAACGATAAAAGAAATGCAGCAAGTAGCTAAGATAGATGAAACGGCTGAAAAGTTGATTAAACATTTTATGCCAGGAGCATTTACGATTATTTTAGAAAAAAAAGAAGAAGTGCCATTTTACGTCACCAACGGATTTAACACCATTGGCATTCGTATTCCAGATGTTGCATTTATTCAAGAAGTATTAACGAAGTTGCAAAAGCCAATGTTGGTTACCAGTGCAAATAAATCCGATACACCAAGTTTAACCAAGGCACAAGATGTTATTGATACAATGGGGTGTGATATTGACGCCATTGTTATGGGAGAATGTATGGGAGATATGGCTTCTACAATTGTGGATGCAACCAATCGTTTTAAAGTAATAAGACTAGGGAAGATTACGCAAGAAGAAATAGAGGGGGTATTACAATGAGAATCGCAATCGCAGCAGATCATGGTGGATTTGAGTATAAACAGCAATTAATTCCACTACTATTAAAGTGGGGACATGAAATTATGGATTATGGTACATATAGTGAAGATAGTGTGGATTATCCTGATTATATCGGTCCTTTAGCGAAAGATGTAGCGAAAGGATACTTTGATCGTGGAATCGTTATTTGTGGGACAGGGATTGGTGTAAGTATCGTTTCTAATAAAGTTGAAGGGATACGTTGTGCTTTGGTGAGTCAGGTTGAAGTGGCTAAAATCACGCGAGAACACAATGATTCCAATATTTTAGCTATGGGTGCACGTGTGATTGATTTTGATACGTGTCAAAAGATTACTAAAACATGGTTAGACACAGATTTTTCAAAAGAAGAAAGACATATTCAAAGAATTGAAAAGATTAGTGAATTTGAAAAAACGAAAGTGTAGAAAAGATTTATATTCATAATGATTTTAAGACATTCTAGGATGTCTTTTTTTAAAGGGTTTAAAATTTATACATGCGCTAAAATACTTGAATTTACACTCAATCTGCTATAATATTAAGGTTGGTATAGGAAGGTGAAAACTATGTTACATGTATTGAATCATCCACTGATTACGCATAAATTAGCACAAATGCGAAAAGAGGATACGAAGACAAAAGACTTTAAACAAAACTTAGATGAAATTGCAGGATTAATGGCATATGAAGTCTGTCGTGATTTGCCTGTCAAAGAAGTAGAAGTTCAAACACCTGTTGCGAAATGTACAACCTATGAATTAGCAAGCGATATTGTGTTAATTCCCATTTTAAGAGCAGGTCTTGGACTAGTGAATGGTATTAATGATTTAATCCCGACTGCTAAAGTAGGTTTTGTAGGATTATATCGTGATGAAGAAACATTGCTTCCTCATGAATATTTCGCAAAATTTCCTAACAACTTAGAAGAAGCAGTGAACATGGTTTTAGATCCAATGTTGGCAACAGGAGGAAGTGCTGTTGCTGCCATTGATTCAATAAAATCAAGAGGGGCTAAAAATATTAAGCTAGTATGTTTAGTAGCTGCACCTGAAGGGGTTGAAACTGTTCAAAAAGCGCATCCTGATGTAGATATTTATTTAGCGGCATTAGATGAAAAATTGAACGAAAAAGGCTATATTGTGCCAGGTTTAGGGGATGCAGGAGATCGTATCTTTGGCACCAAATAAAAATGGACAAACAGCCATTTATCGCTTCTTATCAAGATTGGTTATTGGATTAATCCTTGCAATTATGGGTGGATCATATCTTGATCAAATGTTTAACACAACACCATTTATATTAATTGGGTTGTTAATTTATGTGATGTTTGGTAGTCTGTATTTATTGGTTAGGGAGTTAAAATGATAAAAAAAATTGTTCTGATAACCCTTGTATCGAGTTTTGTATTCGCTATTTTAAGTTACTTGATATTTAAGGATACCAGTATTTCACTTGGTATCCTCATTGGATCGATTGCTCGATTGGCTGGATTAAGGTCTATTGTCAACATGAGCAAACAGATTGAGTACAATCAGCATCCTGATAAAAAAGGAACTCAAAATTATATGATACGATGTATCTTTTATGGAGTTGTTATCTGGATTTGTATCACAAGAGGGATCAATATTATTGGACTATTGCTAGGCTTTATGTTGATGAATGGAGCAATTATGCTTATCGCAATGAAAAAGGAGGATGAATAGATGGACGGAATAAATGAAGTCGTATTTAATGTAGGCGATTTCAGCTTTAGTATTCATCAAAGTATTATTAACTGGTTTGGTGTCTTAGTGTTTGTTGGAATCGTGCTTATATGGGCAGGACGCAAATTTAAACAAGCAGACCCAAGTAAACCACCAACGAAAACACTGGTTGTTTTTGAAGAGGTATATAACTTAACATCAGGGGTTATTGGTGGTAACTTAAATGAAAAGACATGGACCTATTTGCCGTTTATGGGCACAGTAATGATTTGCATGGTAATTAGTAATTTATTAGGTTTGTTGGGATTACAAACACCGACTTCTAATTTGAGCGTAAATATTACATTAGCCTTAATGATGTTTGTCCTAATTCATGGAACAAACCTTAAGAAGGTTGGAATTAAAGGGAAGATAAAAGGATGGATGGAACCACTCCCATTCTTATTTCCATTAAATGTCATTGGCGATATCGCTTTTCCGGTATCCCTAACACTACGTTTGTTTGGAAATATGTTAGGAGGAACCATTATTATCGCATTGCTTTATATGTTTATTAAAAGTTTATCTTATTTTGGGATAGTGATGTTTGGGGTAACCCCATTCTTACATATGTATTTTGATATTTTTGCAGCATTTATGCAAACATATATATTCTTTATGTTAGCTTCATATTTCTTAAATGAAGCAATTGGTGAATAAATTCTAGAAAAAGGAGAAAAAGAAAATGGAATTCAACGAATTTTTTGTACAAGGTATGGCCTTATTAGGTGCAGGTATCGCAATGATCGCCGGAATCGGTGCTGGGATTGGACAAGGACAAGCTGCTGGTAAAGGGGCAGAAGCAGTAGGGAAAAACCCTGAAGCTCAAGGTCCTATTCGTTCAATGATGGTATTAGGGATTGCCCTAGCTGAAACAACAGGGATTTATGCTTTAGTAGTAGCTTTATTATTAATTTTCTTAAAAGGTTAATTAACATAGAAGGAGGCGTATTATGGATTTAAATATCCTTAATTATTTGCGACTAGTGCCATTAGATATGGTCTTAGTGTTAATTTCAACCTGTTTAATCGTAGTGATTGCGAAAAAATATTTTTGGGTTCATGTTAAAAACTACATTGATAATCGAGAAAAATATATCAATGATCAATTAAGTGAAGCCTCTTTAAAATTACAAGCACAACAAAAACATGAAAAACAAGCAAAAGAAGAATTGTTGGCAATAAGAAAACAAGCGAATAGTATTTTGCAAGAAGCACGTGATGTTGCGATTAAAGAAGCGGAAGATATTAAAACACAAGCAAGTAATGAAGCAAATGGAATTAAAGAAAAAGCGAAGAAAGACATTGAAAATCAAAAATTGCAAGTGATGCAAGAAATGAAAAATGAAATGAGTGAAATCGCGATGCTTACAGCAAGTAAGATTGTAAAAAAAGAGTTAGATGATCAACTTCAAAAAGAGTATGTAAATGATTTTATTGAAGAAGTGAGTGATGCTACATGGCAGGCTTAGTACAACAAAGTTATGCTGAAGCACTATTTATGCTAGCTCAACAAGAAAATCAAATAGAAGATTTTAAAAATGAATTGGCTATGATTCAAACGATAGTAAAAGATGAAACTTTAAAAGAAGTCTTGAATCATCCCAATGTATTAAAAGATGAAAAGAAAGCCTTATTACAAAAGTTAATTTCAAGTCATCGATTAATTGTAAACTTTATGATGGTTTTAGTTGATCGTAGTCGTATCCATATGGTTGATGAAATCATTGAGGGATATAATGAATTAGCAAACCAAGCCTTAGGGATTGTAAGTGGCGTGGTTAAAAGTGCTAATCCGTTAAATGATGCTCAAAGAGCTTCTCTTGAGACAATGTTACAAGAGAAGTTAAATCAGCGTGTATCATTAACCTATTATGTAGAAGAAAAGTTATTAGCTGGTCTTCGCGTAGAGGTTCAAGGGCGTGTATTTGATAATAGCGCACTTGGTAAATTAGAACGTATTAAAGAGAAGGTTGATACTATGACCTTAAAGATTGAGGTGTAATATGAATTTAAGACCAGAAGATATAAGTAAAATTATTAAAGAAACCATCTCGAATTATGACTTAAACCTAGAAGTTGCTGAAACAGGTAGTGTTATAAGTGTTGGGGATGGAATTGCCTTAATTCATGGTTTATCAAAAGCGATGTCAAGTGAATTGTTAATATTTGACAACGGAGTTTATGGTATGGTTATGAATCTTGAAGAAGATCATGTCGGTGCTGTATTACTTGGTGATGAATCAGGGGTTAAAGAAGGTGATGAAGTTAAACGTACAGGAAGGATCGTGGAAGTCCCAGTAGGGGATGCCTTACTTGGGCGTGTTGTAAATGCACTTGGACAAGCAATTGATGGTCTAGGTGAACTTTCAACAGCACAAACAAGACCTATTGAACGTGTAGCACCAGGGGTTATGACACGTAAGAGTGTACATCAACCATTAATGACTGGATTAAAAGTAATTGACTCGATGATTCCAATTGGAAAAGGTCAACGTGAGTTAATCATTGGAGACCGCGAAACTGGAAA
>JAWXUG010000094.1:0-6016 GCA_044432885.1 Erysipelotrichaceae bacterium
ACTTCATAACAATTTAGCTCAGACTCAGTAACGATACGAATAGCCAATAAATCTAAAATCTCATCAAAACGTTTATTCTTTTTCGTCATCTTTTTATAAATACTATAAAGATGTTTACTTCTTCCAAAAATTCTAAAAGGAATATGATTTTCGGTTAAAATCTCGGAAATTTCTTGAATCATGTGCTTCACTTGCACATCACGTTCATTCTTTTTCGTTTCTACCATTTTAGCAATTTCATAATATTCATCTCGTTTCAAATAGTAAAAAGATAAATCTTCCAATTCATTTTTTAATTCACTAATCCCAAGACGATGAGCAATTGGTGTATACACATTTAATGTTTCTTGTGCAATTCGTTTTTGCTTATCCTCACGCATATATTTCAGTGTACGCATATTATGAAGGCGATCAACTAATTTGATGACAATAACACGAACATCTTTTGCCATCGCAATAAAAATTTTACGATGATTAGCCGCTTGATATTCCTTCTCATCTTTGAATTCTAACTTCCCAATTTTAGTAACTGCCTCAACTAAAGTTGCTATTTCCAAGTCAAAATCATCTGTCAATTTTTCTACACTTATCTCACAATCTTCAACTACATCATGAAGCAAACCGGCACATATTGTCTTTGGTCCAGCATGCAGTTGTGCCAATATAAAAGCCACATTTTGGGCATGAATAAAATAAGGCTCTCCACTTTTACGAAATTGCCCTTCATGTTTTGCTTCTGCATAATGATAAGCTTTATCAATCAATGCTAAAGACTCTGGCTTGTTAATATACTTTTGAATTTCATCAAATATCATTTGATGGGTTAATTCTTGCACATCTGCCATAGTGATTCCCCCTTATAAAAATATCGAAGGTATCTTCGATATTAATAATTTAAAACTGTAAACACCTCATAGCCTGATAATTTATCACGACCTTTTAAATCATCAAGTTCAATCAAGAATGCACATCCTACAACTTCACCACCCAAGCTTTCAATCAATTTGATTGTTGCTTCAACGGTGCCCCCTGTTGCTAAAAGATCATCTACGATTAATACTTTTTGTCCCTTAGTGATTGCATCTTTATGCATGTGTAATTCATTTGAACCATATTCTAAATCATAAGCGAAACTTACTGTTTCTCTTGGTAATTTATTAGGTTTTCTTACCGGTGCAAATCCTATCTTCATACTTGTTGCGACTGGGCATCCAAAGATGAACCCTCTTGATTCAGGTCCAACGATGACCTCTGCATTCACTTTTTTAGCAAATGTTTCAATTTGTCTTGTTGCTTCAAAAAAAGCTTCTCCATTACTCATTAATGGTGTGATGTCACGAAATAAAATTCCTTCTTTCGGAAAGTCTTGAATTTCTGCAATGTATTGTTTTAAGTCCATTTTATATTCTCCTGTCTTTAATATTATAAAACTATCCTACACTTTTAACAAGTAAACTAACCGATTGTTGTCCATTAAATGTATTAATTGTAGGCTCAAAAATCATAAATTGTGGATTTTCGATTATTTTTTTATCAGATTGAAAGCTAATTGCTTCCAATTTTTGATGATGTTCTATTGTCCACTTAGGATATTTTCCTTTGATTAACTGAAATTTAGAAACGTTAAAATCGTCCATATAAAGAAGTGGCAACCTAAATCCTTCTCCATAAGGCTTAAATTGATGAATCTTTGAAACAACTTCAAGGGATATCTCCTCAACAGACACTGGAATCACCCACTGTGCTTCTTCTTTGATTTTTATTTGGTCTTGTTTCAAATGTTCTTTTAATTGATTAAGTTGACTTTGATATATACTCAATCCCACAGCCATTTTATGTCCACCAAATGTTTCAAATAAATCGCTATATTGACTCAAATATTGATGAATATCAAACCCTGCAATCCCTCTTCCACTTCCTTTATAAAGGTTATCTTGCTTACTTAAAATCACACAGGGACGAAGGTGACTGCGCACAATCGATCCTGCCGCTAACCCGCACATTCCTTCATGAAAATCTTCACTTTCAAGTAGAATGAATCCTTCTTCTTGAATAAGGGCATTACATCTATCTACCATTTCTTTTGACAATTCTTTGCGCAATTTATTTTTGTCATTGATTTGATTTTTTACTAAGTCTATTTCTTCAAGGCGTTTGGATAAAAAGTATTTAACCAACATATTAGGATTACTCTCATCTTCAAGTCGTCCAATCGTATTAATCTTAGGAATTAATTGAAAGGCCATATCCACTTCATCATACGGTAGCTTTTTATCTATCAACTTACAAATATTTAAAAATCGATATTGATTTAATAATTTCAACCCTAAAAGTACAATGGTTCTGTTTTCATCCCATAAAGGCATGATATCTCCAATTGTTGCAATCATCGCAAATACAACATGACGTGGATCTTCAATGAATAATTTGGCGATTTCCAAGGCCATCCCTGCACCACACATTTTATGAAAAGGTGCTTCCATTAAATCAGGATGGACCACAATTACCCCATTAAGCTCTTGATCGTATAGATGGTGGTCACTTACAATAACATCCATGCCCAAAGACTTTGCTAAATCGATTGCTTCAAATGCCTTCACCCCATTATCAACAGTAATAATTAAACGATAGCCTTTATCATAAGCCATTTGTACAATCTTTGCATTTAAACCATATCCTTCTTTAAATCGATCGGGAATGTAATAGCCATTTTCTATACCTAATTGATCCAATAAATCCTTCATAATAGTTGTAGCCATTACCCCATCTGCATCATAATCTCCAGCCACAAAAACTTTTTCGCCATTCTTTTTCGCTTGGATAATCCTTTCTTTTACAGCCTGTAAACAGGATGCATGATTTTCACTTAGCGTATAGCGAGGATGAAGTAATTGTTGACGATATTCCTCTTTTAAATCTAAAACTTCAAAAATGCGCTTCAACAAATCACTTTCATTACTTTGATATAATTTAATTTCCATTTAGTATCCTAAATCTTCCTTAACGATAATGACATGAATACGCTGTTTTTCATGACTTCTTTTCGTCACTACATAGCTTGAACAGATACGTGACTCGCTACGACAATCGACACAATGACCAATTTTAGCACATGGATTTTCTTTGTTTAAACGCACACTATTCATTGGCGCAGCTGTATAACGCATTCTTAAATCCGCTTGTGTTAAATCTTGTACAAGTTTGTTTTGCCCCACAACAACGATTACTTTTTTTGGTCCATAAGTAATTGCCGCTACTCGATTTCCATTACCATCTACATTATAAAGCTCGCCATTTAATGTCACTGCATTACTACTTGTAATATATACATCTGCAAGCAAAGATTCTCTTAATACTTTTTTTACGTCTTCACAATGATAGCGATCCATATAATTGATCTCATTTGTTTCTTCAAGCATCTTAATTACCCCTACTTGATCTAGTGTAACAGATCCACCTACCGCACAACTAATTCCATTGTTTAGATAGGATTGTACAACGATTAATGCTTCTTGTTTGTTTTCACATACATCTACTTTAAAATGATTTAATTCTAAATTCTTTACACATTCATCAATATGTAAATCCATTACATTTCTTACTGACTTTTCCATTATTCACCTCTTATACCTTCTATTTTACATCTAAACAAAATGAATAGTAAGTATAAGTGAAAATATTATGATTCGTCTTCACAAATGTTTATAAATGAATTACCTGATAAAAAAACACTATTTTCAGTTCACATAAAATACATAATTCATAAATGTAAGCGTTGACATTGTGGAATTCGTGTGAAATAATTATAATATAATTATTTCCAAGAGGAGGGAAAAATAATGAAAAAATTCTTTGTTACACTTCTAGGATTATGTCTTGTAACCACGTTATTGACAGGATGTGGAAGCGATGAAGAAACTAGAAGTCTTGTTATCTACGGTTCAGCTGAAGAAGAATATGTAGCTGCAGTTGCCGCAGCATTTGAAGATGCTACAGGTATTAAAACCACCTACCAAAGATTATCTACTGGGGAAGTATTAACCAAAATCGAAGAAGAAAATGGTAATCCTTCAGCAGATGTATGGTTTGGTGGAACAACAGACCCTTATAATGAAGCTGCAGAGCTAGGTTTGTTATATGCATATGATGCTGAAAATGCTGCTAACTTAATCGGGGATCAATACAAACATGAAGATAATTATTGGTATGGCATTTATACTGGTATTCTAGGTCTTTTCTGGAATACAGATGAGTTAGCACGTTTAGGATTAGAACCACCATCAGATTGGGACGATCTACTAAATCCTGATTACGAAGGATTAATCGCTTTCGCAAACGCAAACACTTCAGGAACAGGCTTATTATTTATCAATACAATGGTTCAAATTAAAGGTGAAGACGCTGCTATGGATTACTTCGCTGCATTAGACAGTAATATCATGCAATATACTAAGAGCGGATCTGGGGCATCTAAAATGGTTCCTTTAGGAGAAGTAGTCATCGGTGTTGGATTCTTACATGATGTAGTTTACCAAATCGTTGACAATGGTTATACTAACATTGGTATGACAGCACCAACTTCTGGTACATCTTATGAAATTGGAGCAACCGCTATTTTTGAAGGTTGTGAAAACTTAGATGAAGCGAAAGAATTTATTGAGTTTGCACTTTCTCCTGAATGTGTAAATATCGCTCAAGAAAATGGTTCATACCAATTCTTAGTTATCGACAATGCAAATCCTGTACAAGCTGCTGTTGATGCTGGTCTAGATACTATTGAAACAATTGAATATGACTTCGATGATGCTACTGCGAACGGTTCAGCTTACAGAGAAAGATTCTTTGAAGTGATTAATAATGATGATCGTGTAATGACCGAATAATACACTATTATATTTTCTAAGCTCAAAGTACATGGGATCCCATGTACTTTGTTTGTATAAAAAGAAACAACATCAATTAAATATATGATAAATTCATTTAAGGAGTTGAAACTATGAATTCATTACAAGCAAAAAAATTGGAAAGGAAAAAATTCTTTTCAGATCCCTTTACAGTCATCACTGTAGTAGGATTATTTTTATTCCTATTTCTTTTCATACTATATCCACTTACAATCCTGTTAGTGGACAGTATGTATATTGATTCTCAAATTACATTGGATACATTTATTAGAATTTTTAATATGTCTGCCTTCAAAATAGCTATTAAAAATACATTAGTTTTAGGAACAATCACAGGTATTGGAGGCACTGTAATCGGCTTTGCATTTGCCTATTTAGATGCATATATTGCGATAAAAAGTAAATTCTTAAAAGGGATGTTCAATGCTATCTCTATACTACCTGTTGTATCACCACCCTTTGTATTATCCTTATCGGCTATCTTTTTATTTGGACGAACTGGATTAATCACTCGTGGTATATTCGATTTAAGTACCACTGTCTTATATGGCCTTCCTGGTATTGCCTTGGTTCAAATTCTTACTTTTTTCCCTGTTTGTTATTTAATGTTAAAAGGTTTATTAAAAAATATTGATCCATCCCTTGAAGAAGCTGCCCGTAATATGGGGGCATCAAGATGGCAAGTATTTAAAACAGTCACTTTGCCTTTATTATTGCCAGGTCTAGGAAATGCTTTCTTGATTACTTTTATAGAATCTGTAGCTGACTTTGCAAATCCAATGTTAATTGGAGGAAGTTATGACACTCTAGCAACATCTATCTATCTACAATTAACAGGGGCTTATGATAAATCTGGAGCTACCGCAATGGCAGTTATCTTACTTATCATTTCAATGGGCTTATTTATTTTCGCAAAATATGGTTTAGAAAGAAAATCTGTATCCACTTTAACTGGTAAAGCATCTCGAGAAAGACAACTTGTCAATGATAAAAGTGTTAAAAGACCTCTATTATTCTTTTGTACAACCATTGGCGTATTTGTATTAGCGATGTACTTCATTGTTCCTTTAGGTTCTTTATTTAAACTATGGGGTCAAGATTATTCACTTTCA
>JAWXUG010000095.1:0-5977 GCA_044432885.1 Erysipelotrichaceae bacterium
GTGAATCAGTTAGATGATATTGAAATAAAACTAGATGAATATAAAAGAAAATATAGATTAGAAAGGAAATAAGCCTATGGCAAAAATGAAAACTATTACAATGGTAAAACCTCACTATATAGGTGAAAAGTCACTTAGCGAAGCATTTAGCAGTATTTTGAAAAGACAGATAGAACAAGGGATTTTACAGCACGAAACTTTAATTTACCCTACTTCATTGAATGATAATGGAAATTGTGCTAAAATAAATACAAGCAATCTGTTGTCGGAAAGTGAGGAATTATGCTAAGACAACAGAAAAATGATAAGAAATGTGCGATTTATTGCAGACTTTCAAAAGATGATGGTACAAATACAGAAAGTATGAGTATTGGTACACAAAAACAAATGCTTGCAGACTATGCAAAGGCGAATAACCTCGGTTCAATAGTTGAATACGTGGATGATGGTTACAGTGGTAAAAACTTCAATAGACCTGCATTTAAGCGAATGATAGAGGATATTAAAGACGGAAAAATCTCTTGCTGTCTAACAAAAGACCTATCAAGGCTTGGCAGAAACTACATTGAAACTGGAATGTATATTGAAATATTTTTTCCAGACAATGATGTTCGATATATTGCCATTGCAGATGGAATTGATACTGATAACAATAGTGGTAGCCTTGATATTGCACCATTTAAGAACATTCTAAACGATATGTTCCTTAAAGATATTAGTAAAAAGGTTAAAATGGCAAGGCGAACAAGATTTACACAAGGTAAATTTATGGCTACCAATGCCCCTTTTGGCTATCTCAAAGACCCTTTAGACAAAAACCACTTAATCGTTGATGAGCGTTATGTTCCTTTGATTAGACGAATTTTTGACCTTGCAAAAGAGGGTTTAGGCATTGCAAAGATACGAAAAATACTAACAGACGAGAAAATCCCTCGACCAGCAGCGTGTGCTTGTGATAATGGTTCAAACTATGATAGATACTTTGAGAACAACGAAGAAAATCGCTATACTTGGAGCAATAACTCGGTGCGTGGTATCCTTAGAAATCCAGTGTATGCAGGGCATTTAGCAGGCTATAAGCGACCTACAAAGTCCATGAAAAGTGAAAAACGTATCATTGTACCACTGGAAGATTGGGAAATCATTAGAGATACTCACGAACCTATTGTTAGTAATGAAGATTTTGAACTGGTACAAAAGCTGTTGACCTCAAGACGTAGAGGAACGCCTGGCAATAGTGGTTATGATAATATCTTTAGTGGTATCATCAAGTGTGCTACTTGCTTAATTTCATCCTCTACTTGTTGAGGTGTTTTATAGTCAAGAGCACTGTGAATCCGTCGACGATTATACCAAGATTCTATATACTTAAAGAGTGCCAATTGAGCCTCCTTAAAGTTGTGATATGTGTGAAGATATATTTCTTCTTTTTTCAGTGTTGCGTGAAATGATTCTATGCACGCGTTGTCATACGGATTTCCTTTCCTGCTAAAAGAATGGATGAAATTGTTTTCTTGCATGTATGTTTCAAATAATTCACTTGTATATTGGCTTCCTAGATCGGTGTGTAATATAATACCACCCACATTTCCTGCGTTCAGTGTTGCATTCTTAACTGCTTGTAGGGCCAATTCTGCTGTTATATTGCGACCATAAGCATAGCCAATGATTTTACGACTGTGTAAGTCCATTACGGAAGCTAGATAAGTCCATCCTTCATTTACGACGTGAATATATGTGATATCTGTCACCCATTTTTCGTTGATACTTGTTGTTTTGAAATCACGATTCAAAATATTTTCTTTGTCATCTGGAACTTTACCATGGTTTGCCTTATGATTATGTTTTTTTACTACTACAGAACGAATATTTAAGCGTTGCATATGTCTTTGTACTCGCTTTATGCTACAAGGAATAGCATTATTATTTAGGACTCTATGAAGTTTGATCGCACCATAAATTCCTTTGTTCTCTTTATAGTAGAATTTTACTTGCTTGCTGAATTTCTCGAATTCCCTTCTCTTATTTGAGGGTTCGTTAAGTAAGGTCTTATAATAGCTGCTTCTTGCAAATTTTAAGACTGTACACATTTGTTTTATCGTATATAGGTGTTGATATTTCTGAATAAACATCATATATTCAGCTATCGTTCGGTTGCGAATATGGCGGTCGCTTTTTTTAATATTTCATTTTCAATTTTAAGACGATTCATTTCTTTTTGTAGTGCATTGTACTCTTTAAGAGTAATTGTTTCCTCCCCGTTTTTTGATATTGGAGATAATTGTTTCACCCAATTCGATAATGTTGATCTTGATACGCCATATTCACATTCCAATATTGGAAATGAGGTTCCCCCTGCATTATATAAATCTACAATTTGCTGTTTGAATTCTGGGGTGTAAGATTTTTGGTTTTTAGCCATGTTGAACTTCTCCTTTGCTTTTCAATTTATATTATAGTCAGTTCAACTTTTCGTGTCCACAATTATATACTACCACCATATTTTGAAAAGAGTTCCAATTTCAAACGATGTATAAGTCATTGAATAGTGTTAATCAATCATATTAAAATGTTCAAGAGCTTCTAATATTGCTTTTTCTTTATCAGCAGGGCATTGTGGCACTTTTGCATCTTCTTTCTTAGACACATGATAATTCACACGTTCCTTAATTCCCATCTTATCTTTAACCTGTGCAATATATAGATTTGTTACTTTCAAACCACTGTTTTCAAGTACATACTCCTTTATTTCTGCATAAGTCGCTTTACTCTCAGCAGATGTCAAATCAAGCTCGTCCATATTAAGTTCCACTTCGATATGATGGTCGACATTAAGTTTGGACAACAAACATACCGTTTCAACGGCATCTGTATTAGGAAACATATCTACTGGGATGACTTTTTCTATCTTATAGCTTGAATTCATCTCTTTTAAATCTCGTGCTAATGTTGCAGGATCACACGATACATAGACGATTCGTTTGGGTGCGCATTGAATGATGTGCCCTATACCCATTTCACTTAATCCTTTACGTGGTGGATCAACAACAATGACATCAACATGTTGGTTTGATTTAATCTTCTCAATAGCTAAAGTTGCATCCATCGCCATAAACTCGATATTGTTTACATCATTTAATTTAGCATTCTCTTTAGCATCTTTAATTGCATCTTCTACAATATCAATACCAATGACTTTTTTAGCATATTTAGCTAAGAAAATACCGATTGTTCCAGTCCCACAATATAAATCTACTACAATATCATCTTTACTAAGTGCTGCTAATTCTACCACCTTATTGTATAAATGCAAGGTTTGATAAGGATTGATTTGGTAAAAAGACTTACTAGAAATATTGAAAATGTAAGCACCAAGTTTCTCTTGAATCATTTTGCTGCCATACACAAGTTCTTCTTGTTCCCCTATTATCAAACCATCTTTTCTTTGATTGATGTTTAAGCTTATACTTTTAATAATTGGATATTTTTGTACAACTTCTTCAACAAATGATGATAGTCCTTTTAATTGTGGCTTATTACTGACAAGAATCAACATTGCTTGATCATTGATTAATGCATGTTTAATAATGACATGGCGTATATCTTTAGCCATATGATACTTTTGTAAATAATCCTTTATATCATGATATAACTGATTTGAAAAATCGGATTGTACAAGACACTGCGTATATTCAACAATATCCCTAGATTTAGGACGATAAAACCCCATCTTAAATGGTTGATATTGAACGGGAATTTGTACCTTATTACGATATTGACAGACTTTAGGACTTGGTATAATTTCACTTACTTCAACCTTTAAGCCCCCTATTTGAGAAAGGCAATCTACTACCCTTTTATGTTTCTTCTGCAATTGATAATCATAATGAAGATGAAGGTATTTACATCCTCCACACTCATCCGCAACCTCGCAACTTGGTTTAATACGATATTGACTTGTTTTTAATAATTCTTTTATCTTTGCAAAATATGCTTTTTTCTTTATTGATACAATGCTTACAAGGGCTTCTTCCGTTGCTAGTAATCCTTTAACATAAATTACTTTATCCTCAATGATGCACCGTCCATAGCCATCATAGGTATCTTCATTACAAAATACTTTTATGATTTCATTAATTTCCATTACGCTTACCCCCTATAAAGAAGAAACCATCTACCCTAGGGATAAATGGTTATATGTTTAAATACAATACTTACTCTTCTGTTGTTTCATCATCCGCTTCAACGTCACCTTCAGCATCGCTATCTACAGATGTATCCGGTGTAGCTGTTGGATTAAGACGTGCCTCAACCGCATCTCTTAAGCTTTGTGCTAAGGTTTCATCTAAAGCTTCAGAAACTACTTGGGTATTTGGCTCGGCCATATTAGATGTCTTATTTTTTATTAAATAAATATAATCATCTGCATCAATTTTATCTAATGAATTATAAGCATGAACTTCTAAATCATACATCTTTTTAGTTGATGATGAAGTAAAGTAAGTTGTTGCTGATAATTCATTTAATATAGCATCATAGCCTTCATCAATAATCGTTACAAATTCTTCACTTGTAATGTCATCCTCTGTATCAATATATAAACGTAGGGTTGCAGTCTTAAGCACAATACTACATCCTTCTACACCATCGATAGATTCACAAGCTTGAAGAATATTATTTTGGTTATCATCTGTGATTGCAGGATCTAAATCTCCTTCAAATCGATCTCCTAAAATAGGTTCTCCAGTATCTGATGAAGCAGCTAATAAAATGCCACCTAAAATAAGAAATGGAATACAAATAATAATACAACCAACAATAATAATGATTGAACTAATACTTACTTTTCTTTTTCCTTTTGTTTGATTTGTTGCTTTATCTGTTACTACTTTATTCTCTTTTGTCTTTGCCATAATTTACTCCTATACAATCATTTTATCATATTCGCTATAAAATTAAAGAAAATTATAAGAATAGCACAATACTTACTGCCATCAACATCATCCCTAAAACTAAACCGACCATTGATAAATGGTGATATCCATATTTTTCTGCTGTAGGTAATAGTTCATCTAGTGAAATATAGACCATAATCCCTGCAGCCCCTGCAAAAATAAGCCCAAATACTGTCTCATTGATAAAGGGTGCAAGTACTAAGTAACCAATAACTGCTCCTACAGGTTCTGTTAATCCCGAAACAACAGCATACGTGAAAGCTTTCTTTTTACTTTTAGTAGCTTGATAAATAGGTGCTGCCACTGCAATTCCCTCTGGTATATTATGAATTGCGATTGCGACTACAATGCCAACTGCAAGTGTTGGATCTTGAAGCGTTGTCACAAAGGTTGCAATCCCTTCTGGAAAGTTATGAATCGCTAAAGCTAATGCTGTGAATGTTCCCATTTTTAATAAAGCTTGATCACTGGTCTCACTATCATTAATTTCATGAGGATTTATTTCATTAGGAATCATATGGTCAATAAGAGCAATCAATAACATTCCTGCAAAAAATGCAATAACCGTATAAATCATTGCCATTCTTGCATCATATACAATTGATAGTGAATCAAGCGCTTTTTGAAAGATTTCTGTCAAAGAAACATAAATCATTACTCCCGCAGAAAATCCCAAGGAAAAAGATAAGAATTTCTCGTCTGGCTTCTTCATAATGCAAACGATTAAGCCACCAATTCCTGTTGCAAGTCCTGCTAAAAGTGTAAATAGAAACGCTATCCAAATATTGCTCATCTAACTACCTCTTTTCTAATGCCTCTTTCACCAACAGACTTGTCATTGCTGGATTTGCTTGTCCTTTAGATTTCTTCATAACCTGTCCGACCAAAAAGCCCACAGCACGATCTTTACCATTTTTAAAATCAATAATCGATTGAGGGTTTGCATCCAACACTTCATTAACTAAATCTAAAATAGCTGAAGAATCACTTAGTTGCTTCATTCCTTTTGCTTCAACAATCGT
>JAWXUG010000096.1:0-5974 GCA_044432885.1 Erysipelotrichaceae bacterium
AAACGCACAAGGCCAAAAGCTCCTGCAACGGCAACTCCTGCACCAATATTCCCATTCACCATCATAATAATCATGCATACACTTAATGGCAATAAAGACAAGGTTGCAAAAAAGCTTTGTGTACATTTGCTATGCACACGATACATCATCGCCATAAATACTCCTAATACAATACTTGTACCCATACAAAGTGCAAAATGAATGATACTTATTGTTGTTTCTGTTGTGGAAAATAATCCTGTAAATAATTGACTCATTAGTCATTCCTCCTTAGTTGATTAATAAATTTTGGCATAAAATAGGTTTGATAGGCCTTGCCATATTTTGAGAACGATGTTTTATAAATATGCTCACTTGCTAAAAAATCTAAGAACCAAGAGGGCAATCCCGTCGTTGTTTTTACTTCTAATAACACATATCGATTATCCAATACAGCTAAATCCTTAATATTATCATTAAGAGATATGTCTTCATCCCTTGCTTTAATATTGTAGTCAAATGTCATTCTAAATTGTTCATCTTCAAGTCCATAAAATGCTTCTCGCTCGTAGGAAACATAGGCCGCTGGTTTAATCTGTTCAAATGGCTGCATATAGTATCTTATTTCCTTGGCAATTTGACTATCATCTGCTAAATTACCATGCTTGCACAAGTAAGATAAAGCAACTTTTTGTGATGAGGTCATTCTTCTTTTATAAACCACACCATTATATTTTTTCTTTAATTCGATAAAAGCCAAATTATCATCCTTAGGTTCTCCATAACAACGCACACGAAGCTTTTCTTTAAATGATGGTTTATCAAGTGAATGCCTAATAATACGATAATCATTAGTATCAAAATAAATATTTCTAATTTTATGATGTCCATATTTGTCCATGCGCATTTTATCATTCATTAAACAGTAAAGGGCTAAACATTGGTTTTTAGTAAGTATATATTTTAATTCATATCTTTTAAATGTCGTTTGTATACCCATAAATACCTCCTTAACTTCCTTTTCAACTATAATCTTCTAACTTAAAATTTACTTAAAACTTATGTGAAAATAAACTGAATAAAAAATCACCTTATAAATATTATAGGGTGATTATATCGTTTGTACCTTATGCTTACTTAAAAATGCATGGAAATTTTTACTTTTTGTTTTTCATCACATTCTGCACTAATTTTAATTTTATGTTTTTCACATATAGATTTAGCAATAGACAAACCAATACCATGTCCTTTTTTTGTACTGCTTCTAGAAGGTTCTTCTCTATAGAATCGATCAAACCACTCATCCTTTTTCCCAGGCGTAATCCCATTAGCATGATTTTCTATGGTAAAGGTAATACGATTTGCTTGTTGATGTAGATGAACATGAATTTCACTTTTTTCATTAGCATATTTAATTGCATTTTCAATGACTAAATTAAACAATCTACCAATCGATTGTACTTCTCCATAATAAAACACATCCTCATCAACTAATGTATTTAGCTTTAAATGATGTTGCTTAATTGAAGGGGTAAAATCGTTTAAAATTTCATTTAAAAGATTGGATAATGAAAATTTACTTTTTTCAATACTATCCCCTTCTTCATCTAGTGCAGTTAAGGTAAGTAAATTATTAATCAACGAATTTAATCTTGTAATTTGTGCTTTTACACTTGTTGTCCACTCACTCTTCCCATAATCAATCTCCATGACATCATTATCTGCTTGGATAATGGCTAAAGGTGTCTTAAATTCATGACTTACATCTGTAATAAAGCGCTGTTGCCTAATATAACTATTCACAATAGGAGCAATTACGCTTTTTGAAAAGATCCATGAAAGTATAAAAATGATAATAATTGCTACAGCAGAAATAATGATTGAATATAAGCGAAATGAATGAAAACTTAACAGTTCAGCTTCAATATCTAAAAATACAAAAGTAATACTTGATTCATTCTCTAGCTTAATATATTGATAATTATTAATAGTCCCTCGCTCACTATCCATTGCGTATACTTCCTCAGTATATTGCTTTGCCTGATCTAAATCGACCGAACTTATATTTTGTATATCCACAAAATGAATAATTCCATCACTATCTGTTTTAGCTACGAAATAGCGCGTTGTAAAACTAATTTCTTGAGGTAATTTTTTAGGGGTTTTATTAGTTAAATTCTCTTGTAATTGTAAATTATTTTCTAACAATAAATCCACGATATAATTCGCATCACTTATAATAGAATAATAATTAAAAGTGTTAATTAGGATTGTAATTAACAACAAAGTAATCACTGTAATAGAGGTGGTTGCGATAATAAATTTTTTTCTTAATTTGTTTTGCATGCTACCTCCTGCAGACAATAGCCTGTGTTTCGTGTAGCCTTTATTTCAATGGTAGCTTCTAAGCTTTCTAATTTTTTTCTTAAATAGGATATATTAACCCACACAACATTTATCTGAGCATCTGTATCAAAACCCCATATTTTATCCATAAAGCGATCGGTTGGGATAATATGTCCACTATTCATCATTAACATTTCCATCATTTGAAATTCTTTACCTGCCAATTTAATAGATGTCTTTTCACTATATAAATCAAAGGTAGCCCTATTCAAACAAACATTTCCTAAAGAAAGAATAGAAGATTGATTTTGTGTAGATGATCTTGTCACTGAGCGAATACGAGCTAATAATTCTTGAATTTCAAAAGGTTTACACAAATAATCATTGGCACCCTGATCTAATCCTTCTACTTTATCACGTAATGTAGATTTTGCGGTTAACATAATAATTGGAATTTGATTGCCTTTCGCCCTTGTTGTTTTAAGGACTGTTAATCCATCAACCTTTGGCATCATGATATCTAAAATCATTAAATCATAATTTTCAGCTTCCAAGTAATCCAGTGCTTCCTGTCCATCATATGCAGCATCTACAGCATAGTGGTAGTGTTTCAAAATTTTAACTAAAGCATTGGATAATTCCTTTTCGTCTTCACATAATAAGATACGCATAAGATCTCCTTTCACACTTTACTATTTATACTATACAACATAAAACTTAACCATACTTTAAATACAAGTAAATTTATAAAATTTCTTATAGAAACAGGGTAATAAATGACTTTAAAAATTATTACAAAACTGAAAAAAAGTAGTTGACAGATATATAAATTAAAGGTATCATATACATGTAGTTAGCTGACGCTAACTAGTCTGTACTAACCTTTCATTATCCAATAACTATAATTCAAAGTAGGACAATGAATTCATTTACCCCGACTCAATTAATCCTCACTATTAATGAGTACACGTTAGTATAGATAGAACTCGCAAAATAATTTAATTGTTTTGTAATTTGACATAAAAATACATCACTCATTCTCTTTGTACTTCCATACATAGGTGTATTTTAAAAGGCTAACCTCTCGCATAAGGTTAGCCTTTTTTTTATTTGATTTCTACTACTTGATAACCAGCATCTTCTACTGTTTTTTTAAGCACTTCATCACTCACATCATTTGTCAATGTAAGAAATGCTTTCTTCGCTGTTAAATCAATGGTTGTATCTACTCCGTCAATTGCATTTAAAGCTTGTTTAACACGCCCCTCACAATGTCCGCACATCATTCCTTCAATAACCATCTCTTTTTTCATTTGTTTCTCCTCCTTTTCTTCATGCACTTCATTTTTTATATCTTTACTTTCTTGTTTTACTTTAAAAAATCTTAATCTTAATGCATTACTTACTACAAATACTGAGCTTAAACTCATCGCCCCTGCTGCAAACATTGGATTTAATTTAAGTCCAAAAGACAAATAGAAACATCCAGCAGCCAATGGAATACCAATGATATTATAGAAGAAGGCCCAAAATAGATTTTCTTTGATATTTTTTAAGACAGCTTTACTCAATGAAATGGCATGAACACTATCCATCAAATCACTATGCATTAATACGATATCAGCAGACTCAATCGCAATATCCGTGCCTGCACCAATCGCCATACCAACATCAGCTCGTACCAAAGATGGGGCATCGTTGACACCATCGCCAATCATTAATACTTTTTTGCCCGATTGTTGTAACAATTGAATCTGATTTTCTTTATCTTGTGGCAGTAAATTTGCGATGACCTTTTTTAATCCCAGTTGTTTTTTTAAGGCATCGGCTGTCTTTTGATGATCTCCTGTCAACATAATGACCTCAACATTTAAGTGATCAAAAGCTTGAATTGCTGCCTTACTATTTTCTTTAATCGCATCTACAACGCCAATTAAACCACATATTTCTTGATTTACAACCAAATATAAAGGAGTTTTTGCCATACTAGCTAAGGTATTAATAGAATCCTCTAAAAACAAGGTATCAATGCCTTCTTCATGTAACATTTTTTGGTTACCGATGATTACATGATTTCCCTCAATGACCCCACTAATTCCTTTTCCAGTAATCGCATGAAAGTCAACAACTTCTTTTTTTACTGCTTGATGAGATTCACAATAATGAATCAATGCATCAGCTAATGGATGCTCTGATTGTTTTTCTAAGCTGTATACATAATCATGTAGAGGATAAGAAACATTCTCTTTCACTTTAATCCAATCACTTACCTCAGGTTTCCCTGTTGTAATCGTTCCTGTTTTATCCAACACGACCGTATCGATATGGCTTAAATTTTCTAAACTTTCTGCTGACTTAACTAAAATTCCATACTGTGCTGCCTTTCCAGTTCCGACCATAATCGCTGTTGGGGTTGCTAAACCGAGGGCACATGGACATGAGATAACTAATACGCAAATAGCCATCGATAAAGCTAGTTCGACATCTCCCTTTAACACCATCCATACAATAAAGGTAAGAGCTGAAATGAGCATTACTGTAGGAACAAAAATACTTGCTACCTTGTCTGCTAATTTTGCAATCGGAGCCTTAGAAGAACTTGCTTGCTGTACTAATTCAACTATTTTAGATAAGGTTGTATCTTCACCCACTGATTTAGCTTCAAATAGAATATATCCATTTTGACATAAAGTACCGCTGATAATACGATCGTCAATCTGTTTAGATACCGGCATACTTTCTCCTGTAATACTGGATTCATCCATATTACACGTACCAAAAGTTACCACGCCATCAACTGGAATTTTATCGCCTGATCGAATCGCAATAATATCACCGACAACCAATGTATCAATATCTACTTCAACTTCTTCTTGATTTTTAATAACCTTAACAGTAGTAGGTGCTAATTGGATCAACTTATCAATTGCATCTGTTGTTTTTGACTTAGATCTTGTTTCAAGAAATTTTCCAAAAGTAATTAATGCCAATATCATCGCAGCTGATTCAAAATATAAATCCATATGGTAACTCATTACCAAAGCTTCATCCTGAATACCTAACCCATATCCCATACGATATATGGCAAACACCCCATAACTAAATGCTGCAACAGAACCAATCGCTACAAGACTATCCATATTTGCTGAACCTTTTGTTAACGCTTTAAATCCTGAGTAATAATACTTTCTATTTACATATAATATAGGTAACGTTAATAACATTTGAGTTAAACCAAAAGAAACTGCATTATGCGTTCCTGTTAAAAAACTTGGCAAACTAAACCCCATCATATGACCCATTGAAATATACATTAAAGGTATTAAGAATGCAAAAGATAAAACAAGTCTAAATTTCATTGAGCTTAATTCATCATCAACGCTGTTTTCAACTTTTTTTGTTTGGTTTTTTTCATTTGCCAAAGAAGCGCCATAGCCTAATTCTTTGACTGTATCAATAATTTTTTGATCAGATAAGACGCTTTCATCATATTCTACAACCATATTATTTTGTAATAAATTCACTTGTACTACATGAATTCCAGCAAGTTTGCTTATTCCTTTTTCAATATGTGCACTGCATGCTGAACAACTCATCCCAGTAAGTTCAAAATGTTGCTTCATAAGATACCTCATTTCTATACTCTTTA
>JAWXUG010000097.1:0-5944 GCA_044432885.1 Erysipelotrichaceae bacterium
ACATGGGGTATTAGCTCAGTTGGGAGAGCACTTGCCTTGCACGCAGGGGGTCAGCGGTTCGAGCCCGCTATGCTCCACCATTGTATAATCTTAAGTCCGAGTATTCGGGCTTTTTTTGTTTATACACAAAAAAACTGATGAAGCTATTGCTTCATCAGTAGGGTATCTAATTGTCGTCTATAAGCGATTGTTAAATCTTCAAAAGTTTCATCTGGATGAGTTGCCCATATTTGGAGTAATCCTATTGTAATAGCCATCGAAGTGCGCACAATAATACTAGGATCACTGGTATTTGCAATCTCTTTGTTCTCTTGCGCCTGTTTTACTAATTTCACAAGATATTGAAAGATTTGTTGATTATCATGGTCTAACTCGAATCCTTTAGTTAGGCGGGCTACCAAAATCTTTTTAACGATTTCTTTTCCACAATAGATAAAATGCTTTGCTTTTAAATCAAAGAACGCGATAAACTGTTCATATGGACTATCTAACAAAATAATATTACCCATATGCTCATTTTTTATATCTACCAATTCTTCAACGATTCTATCTAGGATATCCTCTTTAGAATCAAAATAATAATAGAAAGTATGTTTAGATATTCCAGAGGCCTTGCATATATCGTTAATTGTAACTGTATCAAAAGTTTTTTCTTTAAATAATGAGATAGCAATTTTTCTAATTTCATTCTTTTTATTGTTATGTTTCATTTCTACCCCCTTAGTTGTATGTTAAATATAGCACATATAACTTTAGTTTTCAATATATATAATTATGTTTACATATTTATATAACCGTGGTAATATAATTTTATTCGAAAGGAGAATCTATGTTTAAATTATTAAAATATTGTAAACCTTATTTAATATCTATCTTACTTATTTTTGTGATGATTTTTATTCAAGTTCAAGCAGAACTTGCTTTGCCTGATTATATGTCGCAAATTGTTACAGAAGGTATTCAATATGGTGGTATTACTGATGAGGTGCCTGAGGCAATCACGTCAGATAATATGAATAAATTACTTTTACTAGCCGATGAAGCGCAAGATGAAATTATTCTTGAGTCTTACACATACATTGAGCAGGGGGATGAATCCTATCTTGCGATCTATCCTGAACTTGAAAATCAATCCATTTATTTATTAAAAGAGGAAACGGTTGAACTCAATCAATTGATAACACCGCTTTTATCTATTAAATATATGCTATCTTCTAGTGATACTTTATCTATGTTAGGAATACCTGAGGGAACAGATATATGGCAAATGTTAGCTATTAATCCTGATGCTTTAAGTCAAATAAGTAGTCAATCAGAAAGTTTAACTGCTGATATTGATACTTCAACTATCGCTTTAATGGCAGTTAAGGCTGAATATGATGCGCTTAAAATGGATACAGGCGTGATACAAACAGACTACATTTTAAATAGAGGATTGATTATGTTGACCATCTCTTTGTTTTCTGTCATTGTCACCATTATTGGTACTTTTCTTTCAAGTAGAACTGCCGCTAAGATTGCAAGAGATATTCGCCTAGATGTGTTTTCTAAAGTAGAATCTTTTTCTAGTAGTGAATTTTCTAAGTTTTCTACATCCTCTTTAATCACACGATCTAACACCGATGTACAACAAATCCAAACTGTGCTTACAATGACTTTTAGAATTGTTATGTATGCCCCTTTAATGGGAATAGGTGCTTTGATTAAAGTATTTAATTATCCAAGCATGTTATGGATTTTAGGATTTATTTTAGTTTTCATTATTTCTTTGATGGTTTTTGTATTCACTCAAGCATTACCTCGTTTTAGCAAGATTCAAAAGTTAGTGGATAAACTTACTTTAATTATGCGAGAAAACCTTGATGGAATGTTGGTAGTTCGTGCCTTTAATACACAAAATTATGAAGAAAAAAGATTTAATGAAACCAATACAGATTTAACGAAGATTAACTTATTTGTCAATCGTTTGACTGCTTGTATCAGTCCTGTTATGACCTTTTTAATGAGTAGTGTGAGTATATTAATCGTATGGGTTGGTGGTCATCAAATCGATTTAGGCAATATGGATATTGGGTCGATGTTAGCGTTTATGCAATATGCACTTCTTGTGTTAATGAGTTTTATGATGGTAGCGATGATTTTCATCATTATTCCTCGCGCAAGTGTATCTGCTGTTCGTATAAATGAAGTCTTAGAAACACAGCTAACGATACTTGATCCATCAAATCCTCAACAGGTTCCTGTTGAAAATCAAGTATTATCCTTTAATCATGTAAGCTTTAAATATCCACTTGCAGAAGAAAATGTCCTTACAGACATTCACTTTACTGCAAAACCTGGAGAAACCATCGCAATTATTGGAGGTACAGGATCTGGTAAATCGACTTTAATTAACCTTATCCCACGTTTCTTTGATGTAAGTGAGGGAAGTATCACTTACGGAGATATCAACATCAAGGACTACGACCAACATGATCTAAGAGATAAAATTGGTTATGTCCCTCAAAAAGGTATTCTATTTTCTGGAACAATCGAATCCAATTTACAATACGCTGATGAACATGCTACAAAACAAACGCTTGTTAATGTCTTGCAAGTATCTCAATCTGAAGAATTTGTATCCGCAATGCCACAGGGCGAATTAAGTCCTATCGCGCAAGGAGGAACCAATGTATCTGGTGGGCAAAAACAACGACTATCTATTGCAAGGGCATTAGTTAAAAAACCGAATATTCTTATTTTTGATGATTCTTTTTCAGCTCTTGATTTCAAAACAGATGCCACACTTAGAAAAGAATTGAGTCAATTCTTAAAAGAAACTAAAAGCACTTTATTCATTGTGGCCCAACGTATCAATACCATTTTAAATGCAGATAAAATCATTGTCTTAGAAGATGGTAAAATGGTAGGTTTCGGTAATCATGAAACGCTTTTAAAATCGTGTGAAGTATATCAAGAAATTGCTTATTCTCAATTAAGTAAGGAGGAATTAGAAAATGTCTAATCAAACAACTCCAAATAATCAAAAACAACAAGGCCCTCGTGGCCCTATGGGGGGTGGCCCCGGGGGAATGAATATGGGCGGAAGTGGTGAAAAAGCCAAGAACTTCAATAAAACCATCAAAGAATTAGGACAATATTTAAGTGTTTATAAATTATCAATTATCATCGTTATTATCTTTGCTATCGGTAGTACAATCTTCTCTGTTGTAGGTCCTAAAATATTAGGGACAGCTACCAACCTTTTAGTAGAAGGATTAACGAGTAAGTATCAAGGAGGCATTGGCATTGACTTTGATAGCATTGCAAAAATCTTACTTTTCTTAATAGCGCTTTATATTGTGAGTGCAATCTTCTCTTATATTCAACATTGGATTATGTCAGGGGTTACACAAAAAGTAGCTTATAATCTAAGAAAACAATTATCTGAAAAGATGAATCGCTTACCTTTAAAATATTTTGATACCACAAGCCATGGGGATGTTTTATCAAGGGTTACCAATGATATTGACACCTTATCTCAAAGTCTAAATCAATCCCTTCAACAAGTTTTAACCTCTCTTGTAACAATTGTGGGTATCTTGATTATGATGTTATCCATTAGCTGGCAAATGACGCTTGTAGCCCTTATCGTTATTCCTATGTCAGGAGTTTGTGTGATGCAAGTTGTAAAACGTTCACAACAATACTTTAAAGATCAACAACGTGTCTTAGGAAATGTTAATGGACATATTGAAGAAATGTATGGTGGTCATTTGGTTGTTAAGGCCTTTAATGGGGAAGAAAAATCTGTTGAAACCTTTACACAACTAAATGAAAATTTATATCAAGTAGGATACAAGGCACAATTCTTATCAGGTTTAATGCAACCTTTAACTCAATTTATTGGGAATTTAGGCTATGTTGGTGTATGTATTACAGGGGGATTACTCGCTTTATCAGGTAGCGTACAAATTGGAGACATTCAAGCATTCATTCAATATGTAAAATCCTTCAACCAACCTATTTCTCAAACTGCTCAAATGATGAATATTATCCAATCTACAGCAGCTGCGGCTGAGCGCATCTTTGAGTTTTTACATCAACCAGAAGAAATAAGTGACCCTATAAATCTTGTATCTATCTTTGGTGAAAAAGGTCAATCAATTATTTCAGGACAAGTTAGTTTTGAAAATGTTCGCTTCGGTTACAATCCAGATAAAATTATTATCCAAAATTTCAGCACCTATGTAGGAAGTGGAAAAAAAGTAGCCATTGTAGGCCCTACTGGAGCCGGGAAAACAACCATTGTTAAATTGTTAATGAGATTTTATGAATTAAATAGTGGAGACATTTATATTGATGGACATAATACCAAAGATTTTACCCGTGAGGACTTAAGAAGTTTATTTGGAATGGTATTACAAGATGCCTGGCTACATAGTGGAACAATTATGGAAAATATTCGTTATGGCAACTTAAACGCAAGTGATGAGGAAGTCTATAAGGCAGCTGATAGCGCCTATGTTGATCACTTTATCCGTACACTTGAGCATGGCTATCAAACAACTATTAACGAAGAAAGCACCAATATTTCTCAAGGGCAAAAACAACTATTAACAATTGCCCGTGCCTTTTTATCTAATCCTAAGATTTTAATTCTTGATGAAGCTACTTCCTCTGTAGATACAAGAACAGAAATCCTAATCCAAAAAGGAATGGAAAAGCTGATGCAAGGTCGTACATCTTTCATCATTGCCCATCGACTATCAACCATTAAAAATGCCGATATTATCCTAGTATTAAAAGATGGAGATATTGTCGAAGTTGGAAACCACGATGATTTACTTGCAAAGGATGGCTTCTACGCTTCTTTATATAATAGTCAATTCGATCCTGAAGAAAATTAAGACAAACACATAAAACGAGCCATATGGCTCGTTTTTACTTATTGAACAACTTGTTTATTATTTCTGCAATCCCATCTTCGCTAATTGGTTTTGTAACATACTTGGCAATCGCCTTTAACTCGTCAATCGCATCACCGACTGCACATCCATATTTAGCTTTGCTTACCATCTCTTTATCGTTACTACTATCTCCGATTGCAAACACCTCTTCCCAATCGATTTTTAATTCCTGCATAATGACTTCGATACCCGTAGACTTATTTACCCCTTTTCTAAGTATTTCAAAGTCACTTCCATCACCCTTGATAATGTCTGCATTAGGGCAAAGTACTCTAAGTTCTTCTATTTGATCAGGTGTTGTGTTCACAATAATATTTACAGGTGGTGAACTTAGATGACGATCAAATTGGTTTTTCTTAAATTTAAAAATTTCATATGCATCTTTCATTAAATCTATCCATACAAAGGCATCCCCATATTCGTAGATATAACAAGCATCTTCAAATTTGAATATAGCTGGCCACTTATGATCTACTGTATGTTGATAAATTTTATGAACTTCTTCTCCATCCAATCTCATGCTAGAAATAATTTGATTTTCTTGATTCAACACAATATGTCCATTAAATCCTATTAAATAATCTGGTTCGACTGCAAATAGTTCATCATTCACACTAAAGTGTGGCCTTCCTGTCGCAATGACAATTTTCACACCTTGTTTCTTTAGATTTTTTATGGCTTTAATACTTGATTCATAGATACACTGATGTTTATGGTCATATAGCGTACCATCAATATCAAAGACTGCTAATTTAATCATATGCGCCTCTTTTCTTACTTATTAAGTATAACATCAAAGATTTTATTTTCCATTTATATTTTATTCTTCCACTTTATATCCCACGTTTGTTCTGTGATATAATAAGCTATATATTATACGAGGAGAAAATCATGAGAATTGGTGCAATCGAAGCTGGAGGAACAAAATTTGTTGTTTGTGTAGGGGATGAAAAAGGAAATGTATTTGAAAGACAAACATTTCCTACATTGAGTCC
>JAWXUG010000098.1:0-5941 GCA_044432885.1 Erysipelotrichaceae bacterium
TTAGAAAATATTTATATAGAAGCACAAGAATATGCAATCCCTTTTTATCAAAGGTTTGGATTTGAAGTTGTTTCTCATGTATTTTTAGAAGATGATATTCCACATGTAAAGATGGAATATGTAAATAAAATAAATAAAACGAGGTAATCTAGTATTAAATATGATATAGTATAAAAAAGAGAAAGGGACAACAAATGGTAAAAATTATAACGGATTCAAGTAGTTTATACACAAAAAAAGAAGCAGATGAAATGGGCATTGTGGTACATCCTTTAATGGTTACAGTAGCAGATAAAGAGTATCGTGACTATGAGGAGATTGACACATTAACATTTTGTAATATTGTAAGGGAAGGGAATATTCCTAAATCCTCTCAACCACCAATGGGAGAAATTGTTGCGTCATTTGAAGATGCACCAGGAGAAGTCTTAGATATAACCATCGCGGATGGATTGAGTGGAACCTATCAATCTGCTGAATCAGCAAAAGATGTTGCTGAAAATGCAGATAAGGTGACAGTTTATAATACACGCACAATTTGTGGTCCTCAACGTTATTTAGTAGAAGTTGCAGTAAATTTAAGTAAAGAGGGAAAAAACGCAAGCGAAATAGTAGAAGAACTAGAATCAAGAGTACAAAAGTGCTGTTCATTCTTAATTCCTAATGATTTTGATTTCCTAAAACGTGGGGGAAGATTAACGCCTTTAGCAGCAATAATCGGAGGATTTTTAAAGATTGTTCCTGTAATGATTCATTCAGAAGATGGAACAAGATTAGAAAAATTCCAAGTATCTAGAACAATGAAAGATGCTTTTAATTCTATTGTTAATTATTTCAAAGAAGCAGGAGTGAATGAAGATTATAAAATTTTTGTAAGCCATGCTGACAACTTAAAGCAGGCAACAATGATCATCAATAAACTTGAAGAAGCATTCCCTAATAATAAGATAGAAGTGCTAGAGTTATCACCAGCATTTGCGACTCAAGGTGGACCTGGTTGTATCGCAGTTCAATATATAAAAAAATAAAGTAAACACAATGTTATGTAAAATAGCATTGTGTTTTTTAAAAATTGGAAGATAATATTAGTGTATATAAAGTTCAAAAGGAAGTACAATGATAAAACCTTAACAAAATCTATATAAGGGTTTTACATGAAGTTAACAAAAAAGATTTATATTATAGGTTGAGGTGAAAGAAATGAAAAGAGCGTTAATTGATATTGGATCAAATTCGATGAGACTATGTGTTTATTTATATGATAATCATGAAATAAAATTACTATTTAATAAAAAAGAGATGGCAGGTCTCGCTAGTTTTGTCGAAAAAAGTAAATTAAATGATAAGGGCGTAGAACGCGCGATTTCAACATTAAAAAAATTTAAGGAAATATTATCTAACTTCGAGATTGAAGAAACATTTGTGTTTGCGACAGCTTCTTTAAGAAATATAGAAAATACAGATGAAGTTTTAACTATCATTGAAGAAGAAACAGGATTTAAGACTGATGTTATTTCAGGAGAACAGGAAGCCATTTATGGTTTTGAAGGAGCAATTCATTTATATCCATATGATAAAGGCATATTATTAGATATCGGAGGTGGTTCAACAGAAATCGTTTTATTTAACGGAAAAAAAGTAGAAACAGCTTTCTCTATTCCTTATGGATCATTAAACACTTATACAAAATATGTAGATGATTTAGTTCCTACAGAAAAAGAGTTACAGAAGATTGAAAAGAAAATCTTGGAAGAACTAGAAAAAAGGTTTGATCAAAAGCCAACAGGATACAAATGCATATGTGGAATAGGAGGAACCATTAGAGCTACCTTTAAAATGGAGAAAGAAATGGAAGTCCTAAAGAAACAAAATGTTTTAATGAGCGCAGAACAAATCAATAAAATCTATAATAAATTATCAAAGGGCAATAGAAAGGGAACAAATTTAATATTAAACGTAGTTCCAGAAAGATTTAGAACCATGGCAACAGGGGTTACAATATTAAATACAGTAACTAAGTATTTTGGTGTGGAGTCATTATTTGTTAGTAGTTATGGAGTAAGAGAGGGCTATTTTTATAAAATGATGGAGAAGAAAGATGTGGAAATATACACAAAATAGAGAACAATCTTGGTTAAAATTTAATGAACGTGTCTTACAAGAAGCGCTTGATAAAGAAGTGCCAATATGGGAAAGAATAAAGTTTGTAGCGATTTATTCTAGCAATTTAGATGAGTTTTTTAGTGTGAGAGTAGGAAGCATTATGGATGCAGAACTACTAGAAGAAGTGATCATAGATAATAAAAGCGGAATGACACCACATGAAAGAATAGAAAAAATTAATAAAGAAACAACAGCTTTATGTAAACAAAAAGATGCAATATTTGAGGATATTCGATTAGATTTATTAAAAAATGGTGTAGATATTGCTTCTTATAAAAAATTAGATAAAAGCGAAAAGGTGAATATAAAACAGTTTTTTGATAGAAGAATACTTCCAGTTTTATCTCCACAAATTATAGATAGTACCCATCCATTTCCTCATATCCCGAGCAAACAAATTCATATTATAGTTAGTTTAGAAAAACATGGAAAAGAATATATGGGTTTAGTAGCTATTCCTCAACACCTAAAACAATTGGTTACAGTAAATAGAAGCAATCGATTCATATTAATTGAAAAATTGATTTATGAATTTCTAGATGAGTTATTTATTAGTTATAAAGTAAAGGCATCAGCAATAATCAGTATCACAAGAAGTGCGGATATACAATATCATGAAGAAAGCTTTGATATGGATGAAGATTATCGCTCAAACATGAAACAGCTATTGAAAAAAAGAACGAAGTTAAAGCCAGTAAAATTGGATTATTCTCATAAATCAGATGAAAAAGTTATACGTTATATTCAAAACAAACTATCGATTACTAAAGAGCAGACATTTAAAATGAAATCGCCATTAAATATGGGATTTGCTTTTCAGATGATTGACTATTTTAGTGATGATTTAAAAGAAAAATTATGCTACCCACCTTACATTGCAAATAATCCCTTACCTTCTAAGTACAATAGAAATCCTATTTCATTTATAGTGAAAAAGGATGTGTTATTACATTACCCATACCATTCGATGCAACCTTTTTTGCGTTTATTAGAGAAAGCGAGTAAAGATCCTAATGTAGTTTCTATTAAAATAACGATTTATCGTTTAGCTAAAGAAGCGAAAATTATTGACTATTTATGTAAAGCAAGCGAGAATGGGAAAGAAGTAATTGTTATCATGGAACTTAGAGCTCGATTTGATGAGCAAAATAATATTGACTATTCTAAAAAACTAGAGGAGGCAGATTGTAAGGTATACTATGGACCAAATGATTATAAGATTCATTCAAAAGTATGTCTAATTACTTACAAAAATAAAGGGAAAATAAATTATATAACGCAAGTGGGGACAGGAAATTATAACGAAAATACGGCAAAACAGTATACAGATTTTTCTTATATAACTGCAAATCAGCAAATAGGGGAAGATGCAAACTTCTTTTTTAAGAATATCTTAATAGGAAATTTAAATGGAGAGTATAAGTCTTTATTAGTAGCACCAAATCATTTGAATGATTATTTAATTGAAAAAATGGATGAATGGATTGATTTATCTAAAAAAGAACCAGTAAAAATGGTCTTTAAAGTAAATGGTGTTACGTCAATTGAGATGATTAAGAAATTGTCTGAGGCAAGTAAGGCAGGGGTTGAAATCACTTTAATAGTCAGAGGAATTTGTTGCATCTTGCCTGGAATAGAAAATGAAACAGAAAATATCAAAATATATAGCTTGGTTGGAAAGTATCTAGAACATCATAGAGTTTATTGGTTTGAGTCAAAAACACAAAGAAAGCTATATATTTCAAGTGCTGATTTAATGACGAGAAATCTAAGAAAAAGAGTAGAAGTTGCATGTCCAATTGAAGATAAACAGACACAAAAAGAAATCATGGACATTATTCATTTGATATTAACAGATAATACTAAACGAAGAGAATTACAATCAGATGGAAGTTACACACCAATAGAAAAAAGAGGGAATGCGATTTGTAACGCTCAAGAGGAGTTGGAAATTCATAAAGCAATAAATGAAAATATTGTTCTGAAAAAAATTATGGAATATATAAGGGGATAGAAAAATGGGATTAAAACATGTGAATAGGCGGATTATACAAAGAGGACATGAATATTACTTGCAACATCGAGTTATGTCATGGAAACAAATGGGGGAATATATTTATTATGCGCAAGTAAGAGGCTCACACAAGTCAGTATATCAAGTTGCATTAAATGTTCAAGATTTGAAAAGTTCGAATTGCGATTGCCCTTATGCAAAAGGGCATGATGTTTGTAAACATATGGTAGCCGCATATTTTTCAATAATTGGTGAAGAAAATGAGGAAGAGAATTATTTATTCTATGAAGAAGATTATTTTGATGAATATGGCGAGTGTGGCTACTATGATGAAGAAGAATATGACGAGTATGGTTACTATGATGAATATGACAATGGTTCATATAGGTTTTCAGGATTTGTAAAGCCTATTTATTTTGAAGATGCATTAGACAACTTTATAAATAAATTAGATCAAAAACAACTAAAAGAACTACTTTACAAAGAGCTAATAAAAAATGAAGAAGCTACATATCATACTTATCTTGAAAAAGAATATGAAGAATATACTTTAAAAAAAGGAATTATTTATCAATTAATCGAAAAATTAAATATAAAGTTTATAAAGTTAATAAACGATAGCGAGTCACCTTTTAGTGATTATAACGAAGATTTACTTACAGATGAAGAAATGTATGTAATAAAGCAAAACTATCAAGAAGCAAAGACTTGGATAGATGGTGTATTATTAAATATAGAACTTACTCAGTACAGGGGTTATCAGCAGATAGCATTATTCTATAAGAGTATGAAGGATGAAGTGTTAATAAAGAATCAAGCAAAAACAGTAATAGAATATCTCGAATATTTAAAACAAAGCCATATTAGAAATCGTACAAGAAAAGCAAACGTGCTTATTTCTATATATATATTAAGCGATTTAAGTATTGAGGAATTAACGGACTCATTGATTAAAAATATTAAATATACAGAATATCTACAATATGTTGTCGAACATTACGAGCGATACATGGAATTATCAAAACAAATTTTATGTAAAATATGTAATCAAGGGAATTATGATAAAAGTAAAATAACAAGGTTAATAAAACTATTTTATGAAAAGGCAGAAGCTGAAGGAGAAGCTACTGATGAGTTACTTCATGAACTGATTTTTTATCAATTTATTTTTGATAAAGATGTAGAAGCACTAAACAAGCTTTGTAAATATCCAAATTTTAATAATGATGTACAAAGGATAATAAAGAGAACAAAAAATGAAGCGGTATTAAGAATGTTATATCTTCATTTACATTGTTTTGAAGATTTATTTCAATTACATTTCAATCAACAAAATGACAGAATGTTAATCCAAGATTTATCGTATTATAAAGACCAATATAATGATACTTTATACGTTTATTTCAAAGATAAATTTTATTCTATACTAAAAAAAGGAAAAGACAGAAAAAATTATCGTCAAGCATCATTTTATGTAAAAGCGATTAGACAACTAAACAATGGAGAAGACTTGGTAAAAGATCTAATTAGTAAGTTAAAACATGGAGAATATGCAAAATGTATTACGTTATTTAAAGAGATAGATAACGCAATATAAAAAGTATGATTAATTTTAACGATAGAAAACTTACAATTAATAAGAATGGTACATTTCCACCATTTTCGCAAAAATACTTAGAGACGGGTGAATTGTGGAAAGTTCACTTAAATAACAAGGAACCTACTTTTAGCAGCTAATAATAGTGCAAAGGTAGGTAGATATGA
>JAWXUG010000099.1:0-5901 GCA_044432885.1 Erysipelotrichaceae bacterium
ATCGTTTGATTGTGTATAAATGGAATCGAAAATATCCAACAGATTTTAAATTAGATATTTCTCTGCCAGTAAACTTTATGAAAACAAGCACATCCGAATTTACAGGGAAGTCTCATGAATTAATTACAAAAGAGATATGGGAGAAGATGGATGTATGAAAAAGAAGAAGAAAAAAAATCAATTAAGAAATTATATTTTATTGGCTGCGATATTAGTAAGTGTAGCCAATTCCTATTTTCAAGATCAATCAAATACTGAGCTAATCAAGCAAGAAGAACAATTAGAAGTTAATCCATTGTCTAATCAACAAGTTGAAAATCAATCGCTTCTTGATAATGAAGAAATAATCATTGATTTAGCAGATATTCCTGAATATACCACAGAAATCTATGTGGCTATCAATGATAACAATCCTCAATTTAGTGAAGATGAATGTACGACAACCTCATTTGAATATTATAGTCCTTTAGATTCATTAGACAGGGTTGGTGTCGCCTATGCATCGATTGGAACAGATATCATGCCTACAGAGGCTCGTGAATCGATATCAAGTGTTTATCCTACTGGCTGGGTACAGTGCTATTATGACATTGTGGAGAGTGGGTGGCTTTATAATCGTTCTCATTTGATTGGTTTTCAGTTAACAGGAGAAAATGCCAATGAATGTAATTTAATGACAGGCACAAGATATTTTAATGCTGAGGGTATGTTGTTGTTTGAAAACATGGTTGCTGACTATGTAAAAGAAACAGGAAATCATGTCATGTATCGGGTAACTCCCTATTTTGAAGGAGACAATCTTGTGGCTAAAGGGGTACAAATGGAAGCCTATTCTGTAGAAGATAAAGGTGAAGGAATCTCCTTTAACATGTTTGTGTACAATATCCAACCGGGCATAGTAATAGATTATCGTACTGGAGATAACGCCTTACAAAGTTAGTGGTGTTTAAAAGCGTATGATTGTTCACCTTTATATATTATTATTAGTATTAAAATTGAAATTCCTAGAAATTTTGAATTTATATTCTCCACCACAATTTTTCACCATAACATACTGGTACAACCATACTAACTCTTAGAGATGGGAAGCTGCACTATGGTTGATAAAAAAATTATAAAAGAACACACAAAAGAAAGTATTAGTTTAGATTATATAGCGAATAAGATGGCTTTTTCCAAATTTTATATATCAAGGTATTTAATGTAAATGAGAAGGTATTGATTAGTGAATATATTAATCAACAGAAAGTAGAGGAAGCTAAAATCATGCTGTCTAAAGGAAGTAGTATCAGTGAAACATCGGATAACTTAGGCTTTAATGATGAATCATACTTTGGAAAGATATTTAAGAAGTATACGGGTCTATCTCCTAAAAAGTATGTTACAAGCTTGAAATAAGCAACATTTTAAGCTGTTTGTCTACTATGGTATTTCAAGATAAACAGTAGTATACTTTATCAAGTGAGGACTAAAAATGAACAATAAAGAAGTATGCATTCTTACCAATATGGTGATGGTATATGATCAAGATAAAATTTTGGTACAAGAACGTTTAAATCCTAATTGGCCAGGCATATCATTTCCTGGGGGACATGTTGATGAAGAAGAGTCTTTTGTGTGTTCAGCCATACGTGAGGTAAAAGAGGAAACAGGGCTTGATATTAAAGATTTAAAACTATGTGGGATGAAACAATTTACGATAAAAGGGCAGTATCGCTATATTGTATTCTTTTATAAGACGAATCAATTTGAAGGGGAACTTTGCGATAGTGAAGAAGGTAGGGTTTTTTGGATAAGACAAGATGAGTTGGATGAATCAACATGTGCAGAAGGCTTTTTAGAAATGTTAAAAATATTCAATGAGGATACATTGAGCGAGAATTATCATTATTTTGATCAAGAATGGAAAGAAGTAAACTATTAGATAACATTAATAGCAGCTTCTTTTTTTATTGATTATAATAGGGAAAAGGAGGATTTATGATGAATTTATATGATATTGAAGTAAAAGATAACCAAGGTCAATTAGTTTGTTTAAAACAATATGAAGGGAAGGTTTTATTAATTGTCAATACAGCCATTCATTGTGGATTTACTTCACAATATGAGGGGTTACAAGAACTTTACGAGTTGTATCATGACTCAGGGTTGGAAATTCTAGATTTTCCATGCAATCAATTTCATGAACAAGCAAGTGAGAGTGATGAAGAAATCAACCAATTTTGCACGTTGAACTATCATACGACATTTCCACGTTTTGAAAAGATTGATGTGAATGGAGAACATCAACACATTTTATATAAATATTTAAAAGACCAACAAAAAGGATTATTTTCAGAAGATATAAAATGGAACTTTACTAAGTTTTTAGTAGATAAAAAAGGGGAAGTAATTAAGCGTTATCCACCCATTGAAAGACCGATAAGTATTTCAAAAAAAATAGAAGAACTTTTGTAAAATTATGCTAAAATGAATGCTAGGGAGATATGAGCATATGAAAACAAACCGTATCGTTTTAGCTTCATTATTTTTAGCTTTAGGATTAATTATTCCTTATGTGTGTGGACATGCGGCAGGAATACCGGGTACCGTATTATTACCCATGCATTTAAGTGTTTTTGTAGCAGGGATGGTTTTAGGTCCTGTTTATGGATTGGGCATTGGTCTTTTAACACCAGTATTATCAATGATGTTAACAGGTATGCCATCAGGGACTACTTTGATAACGATGATAGTTGAATTAGGGGTTTATGGCTATGTAAGTGGATTTGCATGCCACAGCAAGAGCAAAAAAAGTTTGTATATTTATTTAGTTATGGCGATGATTGCCGGAAGAATCGCTTATGCCATTGTGTTATTCATAGGTAAGGATATCTTTCAAATTGAGGCAGCTGCTATTTTATTAAAAGTATGGAGTGCCTTTACAACAGGTTTAATTGGGGTTGGCCTTCAATTCTTGTTGGTGCCGCCAATCGTTGTAGCTATTAGGAAAGTGGTTAAAGATGACAGATATAGTGAGTAAGGCCATTTCTAAGATTAAAAATGAAGAAGCAACTTTTATCATCATTAAAGAAGATAAGATTATCTATCAAGACTCAGGAATTGGGGTTTCTTGTATTAGAAAATTGATGGCAAATCAAAAAGATTTATTAAAAGAAGCATACGTTGTTGATAAGGTCATTGGCAAGGCTGCTAGTATGCTTTTGATCAGTTGTGGTGTAAGTCATGTACATGGTTTATTGATGAGTGAGTCGGCAGTAAATATATTAACTCAATATCATACAGAGTATTCTTATGATTGCTTAGTACCTTATATTTTAAACCGAAAAGAAGATGGATTATGCCCTTTAGAAAATTGTGTTAAAGATACAGATGACTTAGTTGTTGCACAACAAAATATTGAAAAGACAATTAAACAATTAATGGCTAATAAATAGCTTTAATTGTTTTTTTATTGTATATAAAAGAAATAAGTTTACAAAAAAAGAAAAAGTTTACAAATTGTTTACATTCATTATCATTAGTCCTATAATTAATGCTATGTGAGGTGAGAAGATGGCCAAGAATAAATTAACATCGATGGTTGAAGGGAACATTTTTAAACAGATTTTACTTTTTTCTTTACCAATTTTTTTTGGTAATTTATTTCAACTTTTATATAATACAGTGGATTCTATTATTGTAGGACAATATGTAGGGGCAAATGCCTTAGCGGCAGTTGGTGCGAGTACACCTTTAATTAATTTGCTTATCGGGTTTTTTATGGGGATTGCCAGTGGGGCAGGAGTCGTGGTATCTCGTTATTTTGGTGCAAAAAAACATGAAGAACTAGAATTGGCAGTACATACCTTCATGAAGTTTACGATATATTGTGGGATTGGGTTAAGCATTGTTGGGATTTTGATATCACCATTACTACTATCTCTTTTGGATACCCCTGTCGATGTATTTAGTGATGCACAAACCTACTTGCAAATTTATTTCATGGGTTGCTTATTTATGATGATTTATAATTCAGGATCAGGTGTGCTACGTGCAGTGGGAGACTCTAAACGTCCCTTATACTTTTTATTGGCTTCAAGTGTCATTAATGTTGTTTTAGACTTGTATTTTGTCATTATTCTTAAAATGGGAGTAGCTGGTGTTGCGTGGGCTACTTTTATCGCTCAACTATCATCTTGTCTTTTAGTGTGTATCGTTTTATTGAAAGAAAAAGATGTCTATCGCGTATGCTTGAGCAAACTTAAAATTGATAAATTAATGTTAAAACAAATTGTTAGAATAGGGATACCAGCAGGGATTCAACAAGCAATTGTTTCTTTCTCGAATGTTTTAGTTCAAAGTCACGTCAATCGTTTTGGCTATGAGGCAATAGCAGGCTTTAGTTCTGGAAATAAATTTGATAACTTCTTAGGTTTACCAGTGAATAGTCTTGCTTTGGCGATCACTACTTTTGTAGGTCAAAATATGGGGGCTGATAAACCTGAAAGAGCGGAAAGAGGCGTTAAGATAAGCTTAATGATGATGTTTGTCTCTGTATCGATAATAGGTGGATTCGCCTATGTCAATGCTGAATCATGTATCAGTTTATTTTCTGATGAAACGCTGGTTATTTATTATGGTGCAAAAATGATGCGTACGGTAATACCGGTTTATGTTATATTAGGGGTTAATCAAATTTTATCGGGGGCATTAAGAGGTGCTGGTGCTACCAGTATTCCAATGTATGTAAATGTATTTAGTTTTTGTATCGTTAGACAACTATTTTTAGAAATATGTATGCCAATTTACCAAGATGTTCAAATTGTCTTTTACAGCTATTCTATCACTTGGGTACTATCGGCTGTCTTAATTTATGCTTATTATAAAAAAGGAAAATGGAGAAGAGTGTAATGGAAGTATGGTTTTTATATGATGAAAACCGTCAATTAGTAGATACCAACCATCTAAGAGGAGATATCATCGAGGATGGTCTTTTTCATATTAGTGTAGGTGCTTGGCTATTTGATGGACATCATTTTCTAATTACTCAAAGAGCGAGTGGTAAATCATTTGAAGGCACATGGGAAAATACGGGCGGAAATGCGATTAAAGAGGAAACAAGTTTAATGGCTATTCTTAGAGAAGTACAAGAGGAAGTTGGATTAAAAGTCGAAAATCCGCTGCTTATTTCAAGTGATATCGATGAAGTTAATCAATGTATCTTTGATACGTACTTCATTTATGTGAAAAATGGATTTAAAGATGTTGAAATTGATCATAGAGAAGTGGCAGGATTTCAATGTTTAGCGTATAATGAATTAGAAGAGTTAATGCTGAGCGATTGTGTTTGTGAAATTATTAAAGCACGCTTTAAACAAAACAAAGGATTAATCAAGGAGATAAGTAATGGCTATACTAGTGTATAATGGAAATAAACAACAACATCAACAGTTGATAAAACTATGTCAAGAGCCATTGATTTTTATCGGGAACGAATCTTTAGATCAAACAATCAATGAATTATTTAAAAAAGAAAGTAAGATTGTAGGGGATGGAAATCTTTGTATAGTTTTTAAAGAGTGTGCAATGCAGCAAATTGAATCCTATATTGATAGTTTTCAAAAAGTGGGACTTCAAAGTATTTATGCTGTCTATACTGAAAATAATCAACAATGGACATTGAAAGCATTATTGGCTGAACTACATGAAGAACATCAATGGTTTCAAGCTAAGGGTGAATTAGAACAACTTTTAAAGTATTTTAATCAAAAATCATCTTTCAGTAATCAAGAAAAAGAATGTTTAATGAAAGCATATTTTGTTTATCAACAAGCTGAAGTTTCAATTGAAGAGATACAGGCATCCATTGATGCATTAAAAGAAATAGTAGAGAAATAATAATGGAGAAAACGATGGAAA
>JAWXUG010000100.1:0-5883 GCA_044432885.1 Erysipelotrichaceae bacterium
TATAGAAAAATAAGCAAAATACAGTTTAATTATTTTGCTTATTTTGAATTTAAACCAAATTAACCATTTATATTTAGCTTAATTTTTATATTTTTTGTTTAAACACTAAAATTTTCTGTATTGTTTTCTATTTAATTTGCTCTTATCGATTGGAGATCCTATCACTATGCAAATCCATGGATTTTTGGTCAATCCACCATTATCAACGATGAACCTATTTACACTTTTATCATAATATTTCCAGATGGAAGTTTCAAGCTTCATACCCAAGAATTTGATTTACTGTTACACAATGAATATTCATCTTTATGTTTTATCTTAGATGAACATCGAACCAATCCATCAGATACCACAAGGATTATTCAAGATCATGCAGGCAATATTAACCTTATCAAAGATACCCCCTACTTCACTGTCCCTGAAATGTATTCCTTACATGATGAACTTCATCAAGGGAACACCTATCTTAGAAACAAAGAAGCAAGAAACAACCATTTAACATCCATTCTAGACATCAAATCATACACCAAAGAAAACAGCACCTATTATTTTGTAGGAACCATTGGCAATGGCATGCAATCAACCATCCTCACAGCATGTATCATTAGAGAAATCATTCCCTATGCCGACTCACAACCCATTTTTAACCAACTACTACCACTAATGAATGTAGACTTCATTAGAAATGGGCAACTCACTGTCATTCCATTTCCTTTTAAATATTTGAGTGAGAGGGTAGAGGGTATGAGAGTGAGATATAAATAGAACATATTAGATTTGATTTGATTAGATAATAGAATCAATAGTTACAACTAAATCTGATTCCTGTATAATTTAAAAATTTAGGAATTCATTGACACCTGTGCTGTATTATTTGACGCTTACCTTTAAGCATCTATAAAACAAAAATAAGCACCAGTCTCCCAGTGCTTGTTTATCCGCTTATTAAAATTATTTTGTATAAGATTTGATCCAATTAGTAATTTCACTTAATCTTTTTACACGATGGATAGGTTTCCCTCCACGACTTAACTCATGGTTTTCCCCTTTAAAATAAACAAGTTTACTCTCTATATTTCTAGCTCTTATAGCCGTAAACATCTGCATCGCTTGTTCCATTGGACAACGATAATCTTGATCTGAATGAATAAACAAAGTAGGTGTTTCTACCTCATTAACGTACTTTAATGGAGAATGCCACCATAACTTTTCTTGATCATTGACTAAATCATCTACTCCTTGTTGGTCTTTAGTGAATCGAACACCAATATCACTTACTCCATAAAAACTAATCCAATTGCTAATAGAACGCTGACTTGCAGCACAAACAAAACGTTTACTATGACCAATAATCCAGTTAGTCATAAAACCACCATAACTACCACCGGTTACTGCCAGTTTGCTTGCATCAATACTAGGATACAAGTCTAACACTTTATCGGTAAAATCCATAATATTTTGATAGTCATCCATACCGTATTTTCCACGAATATCCGCAAATTCATTTCCTCTACCATCTGATCCAACAGGATTTAAGAAATATACAAAATATCCCTTATTCGCCCAAACTTGCATTTCATGATAGAAAACTTCACCATAAACCGTTTTAGGTCCTCCATGAATGTCTAAAATTGCAGGATACGATTTTTCATGATCAAAATCTTTAGGCTTTAATACCCAACCCTCAATTTCTATATTGTTTGATAAAACACTCACCTTTTCAGGTTTAGCAACATATTTATTTTTTAATACTTTCGTATTAAATACACTAATTAGTGTACATTCTTTAGTGTTCATATCGTATAGGTAAAGCTCTTGTAACTTTTGATCTAGCATCTTTATCAATCAGACATTCAATCATTTTTTGCTCACTCGGATGCAAAGCCATGGTTTCATCTAAGTCATGCCTTAATTCGTAAAATTCAAGCATCCTTTCTTTTTTAAGTGACTGAAGTATACTTGTAAATTTTTTTTGCTCATAGCTACTCATTACAAACAGATATCCAGGAAATAATTTTACATCAACTATTTACATTCATGTTTACTTTTTATTACTTTCTTTTTTTTAATAATAAATGGACGAAAATCTTCTGCTTGATTTAATATTGATACGAGTTTTTCTTCGTGGTTACCCGTCGTTTTAAGAATGTACCATTTAACTGTCAATAATGTTTCTCCTTCTGTAAAATGAATAATAAATATAAATTCACTTAGGCATTATTCTATCAAATTCTTTCTTGTTTTACTATCATAATTATTCCTTTTTTTCATTTATTTAACAAAAAAGTGACTTATAATAGCTATGCATTTACGCATTGTTTCGCTACTATAAATCATCAATTTTTTTTATGTTATTTTGTTTATCCTAAGACACTTGCTGGGTTGATACGACAAGGTGCACTTGCACCCCATTCACAAATATAGTTCAAAGCAGTTGAACCAAAGCCACATCCAAAGGACAAGCTTCCTGATGATGCCCATGCATTGACATAGTCATATAAATTACCTGTTCCCAAATAAATGATTTCTATATGCAAATGAGGCCCTGTTGAGTTCCCACTACTTCCCATTTGAGCAATGGTTTCACCTGCATACACAATCGTACCAGAAGCTACAGGAGTCCCTGCTAACAAGTGGATGTAACGCACACCATAAACGCTATCTCCTACTTTGGTTATTAGATAAACTTGGTTTCCACCACCCCAAGTACCTCCTTGTGCAGTTCCACAACCATCCCCTAAATAACCATAGCCGCAACCATCTGTACTAAACACTACAACACCATTTCCAACGGCATATACTGGAGTTCCTAAATTATTTGCGTAATCTGTACCCAGATGAATTCCTCCACCTGAATAATACCAAACACCTTCTGATATGTATCCGCCAGAAATAGGTCTGGTAAATCCACTTGATGTCGGTAAGTCATTGATATCATCAATTAAAAGTTTAATTGTTGCGGATATATCTCCTAAATTTGAAGCAATTTGATTCCCTTCCGCTTCAAGTTCTGCTTGTTTTTCTTCATATAATGCAGCAATCTGTTCTGCCTCATATTTCATTGCAACAATATCCCCTAATTTAACGTTTAATGTGTCCTTGTCTGTCTCTAATTCACTTTTCGCCACTTGTAAATCGTTTCGATCTGCTTCCAATTGCAGAATAAGTGTTTTTAAATCATCTTTGATTTTTTGATCATATTCTGTAATCGCTGAGATTCCATTGGTTCGGCGAATTAAGTCGTCAAAATCACTAGCTCCCATTATAAAATCAATATATTGGTTTAGTCGCATTGAAGATTGTGATTGTACCATTCGATTTTCAAATGTTTCATAAAGTGCATCGACCTCTGCCTGGTTTTCATCAATCTCTGCTTGTTTTTCTGTAATTTCTTCTTCCTTTATGGCGATTGACTCTGTCAATACAGCTACCTCATCTTCTAAAACTGCAATCTCACTTGTGTAATTTGAAATTTTAGTAGAGTATTCCAAAAGGTTTGCTGCGATATTTTGAAGTTCTGCATCAATTTCTTCTAAACGATCTTCTAAGTCACTTGACAAACTAGTTAAATACGCTGTATATCCATCACAAGATGCTTCATCTTCTTCACTTAAGTCACTTCCACTACAAAAGCTTTTCCATTCGCTCTCATTTCCTTCATAAGATAAATCTAACGCACCTGCATGGACGATGTTTAGTCCTAAAAATAATGCAATAAATCCTACTCTTTTTAGTGTTTTCATCTTCTCCACCTCAAATACTTAGTAACAGATAGAAAGCTTCCAACAAACCCAACCAAAACACCCCCGCCTAATAATATAGCGGCAACATATAATACAAACGGATGTGGTGGAATTAAAGAAAAGATTGTTGATAAAATATAGCCTCCTGTAATGTTATATAAATAAATATAGCCAAATATTGTAAACAACATTGGAACAATTGACCCTAAAATTCCAATGATAATCCCTTCAATTAAGAAAGGGGCACGTATAAAGCCATTTTTAGCCCCGACATTGCGCATAATCCAAATTTCTTTATTACGGGCTAAAATTGTTAATTTAATGGTGTTTTGCACTAAATATGTCGCTAATATAACAAGCGCTGACACAAGAATAAAACCACCATTACGGATGGCTTCTAGTCCATCAACTAATTGTAAAGCCCCATCTCCACCGTAATTAATTTCACTAACGCCTTCAATTTCTTCAATTGTATGGGCAACTGTTTGAATCATTGCCCCTTCAAGTACTTCCACATGATAGGCATGTTTCATTGGGTTTTCTGAACCTTGTGGCATAAATAATTCTTGTTCATCTTCATCATAACTTGCCAAATAGTAAGCTAATTCATCATCCTTATCTGAAAAAGTAACCGTCTTAACCCCAACAACACTTTCAATATCTGTTTTAATACGCGCTAAATCTTCATCACTTTCATAATCGTAACTTACAAGTGCAAATATTTTTACATCTTCTTCTATATTCTTTGTAACACTTTCTAAATTTAGGGTAAGCATTGCAAAAATACTAATTAATAATAGGGTGATGGTAATAGCTGAGATGCTTGAAATAGCCATTGCTGCATGTCTTGCAACCCCAACAAACCCTTCTTTTACATGTCTTAAAAAACGATTAATCATGTTTTTTATATCCCCCTTTATCACTATCTGAAACGATATAGCCATCCTCTAGGGTAATCGTACGTTTTAAATGATCATTCACGAGTGCAATATCATGAGTCACCATTAAAATAGTCGTTTTTTCATCACGATTGATTTTTTCTAATAAATTCATAATGTCATTTGATTTATTTGGATCTAAGTTTCCTGTCGGCTCATCCGCAATCAACACCTTAGGACGATTGGCAATCGCTCTTGCGATAGCTACACGTTGTTGTTGCCCTCCTGATAATTCATGTGGGAAAGCCTTTGACTTTTCATCAATTCCGACAAGATTCATTACTTCACGTACACGTTTTCTGATTTGTTGTTTAGGGGTATCAATCACTTCCATTGCATAGGCAATGTTTTCAAAAACGGTCTTTTGTTCCAATAAACGATAATCTTGAAAAACTACGCCAATATTACGGCGATACAAAGGCACTTTAGAATGTTTTAATTTTCCTACATCAATCCCAACAACTTCAATCTCTCCTGAAGTAGGTACTTCTTCACCATCTAATAGCTTGATTAATGTCGATTTACCACTCCCTGTTGGACCTATAATATAAACAAATTCTCCTTGTTCAATTTTTAAATCAATATCATATAAAGCTTTTACTCCATTTTTATAAGTCTTAGATGCTTTTCTTAATTCAATCATGTTGGCCTCCTACTAAATCCTTGCTTCTATTGTAAATCCTTCTCCATGTACCTCTGTTGTTTCCGAGACAATCATAAAGGCATTAGAATCTATTTCATCGATGATACTTAATAACTTTGAATATTCATTGTTGTTTAACACCACAAGAATCACTTTCTTTTTATCTCCTGTATAACCGCCTTGAGCTGCTAACAAGGTTGTTCCACGGTCCATTTCATGATTAATTTTTTGATTAATTGCTTCCCAATAATCTGAAATAATTTGTACAGACTTTGCACTACTTCCTGGAAATGCCATCGTCTTTGTGATCGCAATAGAACATGTATAAACTGAAATTAAACCAACAAGTACGGCTTCAAGACCATAAACATATAAACCGCATAATACGGTAATCGTGTCCACAATCATTACCAATGAGCCTATTTCAATCCCTGTAAATTTATGAATAATAAGAGGCGGAATATCCATACCACCTGTACTTGCACCTGTTCTTAATACAATCGCAATCCCAACACCACTAATCACACCCCCATAAATGGCAGCTAAAAAATTTGGGACT
>JAWXUG010000101.1:0-5878 GCA_044432885.1 Erysipelotrichaceae bacterium
GGCTTTTCTTTCAATCGCATTGGTTTGACTTACATATTCTCGTACTGCGTCCTCTTCTGCCTGAAGTTGTAGTTGTAACTTTCGCTCTGCACTTACACTGTTAAGTTTCTCCATCATTTCTTGCATGGTTTCATCCCTCTCTTTCAGTCTATCTACATCTATTTTATCACGCATACACAAAAAGCCAATCCATTTATTTCTTCCCCTCAACTCACACTCCCAATCAAATAATGGTAATTGAATAATATGGGTCTCTACATAATCTGATAATACACTTTTTGAATAGTGTAACCTATCTTCACTATAATCATATACATAATCACATTGTGGCAATTTATAATCTAATATCCATAAAGAGATACATTTCTTTAATTGATGATAATCTTGTCCTTTATCTAATGAACTTGTTACCATCTTTGAGCGATAGAATATACTTCTTGCCTCAAAGTTTCCTTTATCACTACATTGAATTTCTACATTAATATATCGATCTTCTAGTTTAATCATTAAATCCATTCGTGGGTGTTTTTGGTTCATATAATCAACCACAACCTCACTATTTTCAATACAGATATCCTCTACTCTTTTTATATTTAGCTTTAAGACATCATTTAAAAATGCTCTTAGGGTTTCATCTGGTTTCCCAAACAAATGTTTAAACACTAAATCATATTTTGGGGATAATAAGATTTTTCCATTGTATTCTATTACTTTCATATCTACCTACCTTTGCACTATTATTAGCTGCTAAAAGTAGGTTCCTTGTTAAATTAAAAATGCTGATACGCTTTATGACTAAATCTTAAAAGTGTATCAGCAAATATATTGCTCTATAATCATTATTTAAAACAATGTTTTTATTCTCTTTAAATAGGGGATGTCTTTGAATCTTAAAATACGTAATGTTTTATCACTCATTGATAAAGTTACTTCTTTTTCAACTGTCAACTTCTCTTCAAATTGATCATACAATAAACTAACATTTTCATAATGCTTATTTTTCAATTTAATTGTTGTTTCTTTTCTAAAGATAATTGGTGAATTACACGTAGGGTATAATTGATGATTAATACCCGCTATTTCCATCATTTCAATACATTCTACAGGATGATCAATAATCGCACCTCCTATAGAACGATTGTATGCTGTGCTGCCCAATTGCGTACAAACCATAATGCCATTACCCCTAAAATTTTCAAAATGTTCATCATTAATATACACTTCAATTTGTTGAGCGCGCGCCAATGCTTCGACTCTAATTTCATTAATGGCATAAAAGTTTTTATTGGTATCTGTTACCCCTTTTAATAAACCATACTCCTGTATGCTTCCCTTTTTGTGCATAAAGTCATCCATACATTCTTCTAATTCATCTTCCTTATAATCACTAAAGAATCCTAAGGTTCCCGTATGGATGCCGATAAACTTTATCTTGTCTAATTGTTCTAAATACTGATGAGCAGCATATAAAAAGGTTCCATCTCCACCAATCGCAAAACAATAATCAGGATCTTTTTCATTATAGATATATTTGCCCTCTAATAGTTTTTTTACCTTATCTTTTAATTGAAATGATTTTTCATCCTGTCTAGCGACAATACTAAAGGTTTCCATCCGTTACCTCTGCTTTTTCTATCATTTTCTTACACTTTCTTTCAAATTCACTGCGAGGAAACATGATGGACGCACCACAGCCTAAGCACTTAATTTTAATATCCGCACCCATTCTAATAATCTTCCAATGCAACGATTTTTTACAAGGATGAGGTTTTTTCATTTCAACTATATCATTTAATCCATATTCTTTAATCATTACTCTCCTCCTTGGCATAGTAAGCTTCCATTGTATTTTCCAACAACATTGCGATGGTCATCGGTCCTACCCCTTTAGGTACAGGGGTTATTTTTTGACAAAGTGGATATACACTGTCCATGTCTACATCACCACACAGTTTACCATCCACACGATTTATACCTACATCAATTACATAAGCCCCCTTCTTAATATAAGATGCATCAATCATTCTGGCTTTTCCTACCGCGGCAATGATAATATCCGCCTCTTGGCATACCTTTTTGATATCTTGGGTTTTACTATGACAGATAGTAACTGTGCAGTTTTTTGATTCTAACAGCTTTGCAACAGGCGAACCAACCAATTTGCTTCTACCAATCACAACAGCGCGCTTACCAGTATATTCAACACCCATCTCGTCCAATAATCGCATGATCCCTTTAGGCGTGCATGGTATAAACCCTTTTAAATTTAAATGTAGTCTTCCTACATTTTCTGGTGTTAATCCATCTACATCTTTAGTAGGGTGAATCATATCAATTACTTTTAATTCATCCAAATGTTTAGGTAAAGGCATTTGAACCAATATGCCATCTATTGTCGAATCCTCATTTAACTGTTGAATAGTGTTCATTAATTCTTCTTGGGTGCTATCTTCTTGAAGTAAGATTTTTTTTGATTGCATCCCCACTTCTGCACAAGCTTTATCCTTTGAATTTACATACACCTTGCTTGCAGGATCATTTCCAACCATAATCACGGCTAACGTAGGGATGCGTTTCCCTTGTTCCTCTAGTTGTCTAATTTGTTGTTTGATGATGGCTTTTTCTTTTATTGCCAATTCACTTCCATAAGTATATTTTTCCATTATAGCTCCTTTGAATCCAGCACAATCGTGCATGGTCCATTATTAATTAATTCTATCTTCATATCTGCTTGAAAAACCCCCGTTTCAACACAAATACCATGTTCTATTAGCACTTGGTTAAAATATTGATAAAGTCTATTAGCTTCCTCAGGTCTCATTGCTTCTTGAAAGCTTGGCCTTCTTCCTTTTTTACAATCTGCATAAAGGGTGAACTGAGAAATGGATAAAACCTCGCCACCTACATCATTTAGACTTAAATTCATTTTTTCATTTTCATCTTCAAAAATACGTAAATCTTTAACTTTCATCGCCATTTTAAAAGCTGTTTCTTCCCTGTCACCATGAGCCATCCCTACCAATAAAACAAGACCTTTTTGAATGCTCCCTGTGATTTCATTATTTACGATACATTTTGCTTTTAATACACGTTGTAAAACTACTTTCATATTTTATCACCGTCTATATTTTAGCATAAATGTGAGGATTATTTACTACTTAAATAAGTCATTCTACATATTTAATCTATACTTTCTTAGCGCTTTATTATTTCAATCTCACCTATTATCCATTATACTTATTATTAGAAGAGGTTAGACTATGAAACAACCATTAGCATTTCGTATTCGTCCAAATACTTTGGATGAAATTATTGGTCAAAAACATCTAGTAGCTAAAAATGAGATATTAGATCGAATTGTTTTATCCAAAACATTAAGGTCGATGATTTTCTTTGGGCCGCCTGGCACTGGTAAAACAACCCTTGCAACAGTGTTGGCTAAAGAATTAAATTTACCCCATCGTTTTTTTAATGCAGTAACCAACAATAAAAAAGATTTAGAATCCCATTTTACCGAAGCTAAATTAAGTGGATCATTAGTACTTATTGTTGATGAGGTTCATCGATTAAATAAAGATAAACAAGATTTATTATTGCCTCATATTGAAGATGGTAGCATTATTTTAATCGGGGCTACTACTGCTAATCCCTATTTTAGTATTAATCCTGCGATACGCTCTAGAGTCCATCTTTTTGAACTTCACGCTTTAACTAAAGAAAATATTTGTGATGCTTTAAAAAGAGCTTTAGTTCATCCTAACGGATTAAACAATGAATATACATGTTCTGATGCTGACTTAATGTTAATTGCCAATGCATCAGGGGGAGATATAAGATTTGCTTTAAATACCCTTGAACTTATTTGTTTAGCAAGTGATGGGGTGATTACAAAAGAGTTGATTCAGCACTATGTTACCCATTCTAACACCACGATTGATGCCGATGAAGACGGACATTATGACACTTTAAGTGGCTTTCAAAAAAGTATACGAGGAAGTGATGTAGATGCTGCTCTATATTATTTATCACGATTGGCTATAGCCAATGATATGGAATCTATTGAAAGAAGACTGCTTGTAATTGCCTATGAGGATATTGGATTAGCTAATCCTGCAGCATGTGCACGCACCATCCAAGCCATCGATACAGCCAAAAGAGTAGGCTTTCCTGAAGCTTTAATCCCATTAGGTCTACAAGTGATTGACTTAGCTCTTTCGCCAAAATCAAAGACAGCATGTTTAGCTATCCATAGTGCCTATGATTATGCTAATAAATATCCATTCGCTCCACCTAAATACATCCGCTTAAAACCTCATGGCTTAAAGGATGAAGAAAAGTATGATTATGACCGATCTGATTTATGGGCTAAGATACAGTATTTACCTAATGAAATAAAAGATGCTTCATTCTATCATCCTTCATCAAGTAGCCAATATGAAACTCAACTGATGAAGAACTATCAACAACTTAAAAAAATAACTCGTACCAATCAACTAGTAAAATTAAAATCCAACACACTGTAAAGTGAAGCCTATACTAGCTTCACTTTTTTACAATATAATGGTGAAATCTGTTAATTATACTTAAAATGTAGGTTTAAGTCATCTTTATTTGCACATCTTTTTCATTTATGTTTAAATCATATTAATAAATGATGTAAGGCTTTAGCTTTATAACTATTGATTTTGCTTTTACATTACTAAATTGGGAGGAATTATGAAAAAGCTTTTATATTATCTTTTGGCTATGCTAATGATTTTATCACTTAGTGCTTGTCAAAGTGATTCAAGTTTACTAGATGAGTCACAAGGTGGACAAGGCTCTAATGAGGAAAGTTCATCTGGTGATATGTCTTTATCTAATGGAATGACTAATGATTATAGTGAGTCTGACAGTTCACAACCTTTAGCGGTCGTTTATGCAAGTAAGGATGTGCTTGTTTTCGAATTGAATGATCCTAGCGCTAAGGAAGTTTATGATAATGCAATTGATAATTTTTCTGATTCTGCTTATATCGAATTTTCACTTACTTCTTTTGATGCTACTATATTGATTGGTGAAAATTCAGACAATGCTACAATCAGTTTTCAAGGTTATAATGAAAGTGCATCTACGAATGTTGGTGAACTAGAGTTTCGTATTCGTTGGTCGTTAGATGAAGATACCCTTCAAATCGCATGTCTAAATCATGGTTATGATATTAGCACACTAGAGGGTGCTAGAATAGATATTCGTGTAAGTTATAATTATGATTCTACATTAATCACTGGAGGAAACCTTAGTTCAACAGGAGATACCAATTTCCTTTTATCCTATGATGTCCCTGAGGAATATTCGAGTCCTGTAACCGTTAATAATGATTATTCACCAAGTGATTTCCCAGGCTTTGAATATGCAAGTATGATTACTGATGATTACTTCCTGTCTTATGGTTTCCACAATGATCTATTGCAAATTACCTATTTTGATGAAACTGGAAATGCAGTGTTTATTGAAGACATTACCTATTATGGAACTGATTCAACTTGGTTCAATGGATGGACATCAACAAATGAACAAGGGTATGAGTGTGGTACTACCCTTGTAGGTGAATATCAAAAATCCTACGGTATCTATGATGTATCTTCATCGAGTAAATACACTTTCTTTTATTATTGGTTAGGAATGGCTGGCTATGAAAGTCTATATGATCAAACACAATATCATTATTATTTCTCTAAACCTGAACTTCATGCATATCAAATGTTTAAGTAAAAAGCTTAATTGTCATATAAAAAAGGTTACCTTCAATTTGAACCAACCCCTGTCAAGTAGACACGGTAAATAAATAAAATTATATACATGACCAAGTTGATTGATTTCAACTTGGTTTTTGTTT
>JAWXUG010000102.1:0-5867 GCA_044432885.1 Erysipelotrichaceae bacterium
GATTATGAATTATTTATTCAATATACCTTATATCGTCAATGGATAAACTTGAAAAAATATGCCAATAAAAAAGGGATTGAAATTATGGGAGATATTCCAATCTATGTGGGTATTGACTCTTTGGATGTATGGAGTTATCAAAAGGGGTTTTTATTAGATGGTGATGGACATCCGACCTTTATTGCCGGTGTGCCTCCTGATTACTTTAGTGCAGATGGGCAACGTTGGGGGAATCCGATTTATGATTGGAAGCAGTTGGAAGAAGATAAATTTGATTTTTGGATTAATCGTCTTGATTATTCCATGCAGTTATTTGATGTGGTTCGAATTGACCATTTTAGAGCCTTTGATACTTACTGGAAAATTAAAGCAAGTTGTTCTACCGCGATTGATGGTGAATGGGTAGAGGCTCCAGGATATGGTTTATTTGATAGATTATTTGAAGTAAATCCTAAGCTTAGGTTAGTAGCGGAAGATCTTGGATATTTAAGAGATGAGGTACTTCAATTACGTGACCACTATCATTTGATGGGTATGAGGGTTATTCAATATTCATTTGATCCTGTTTTACAAATGGAGGATAAAGAGCATTTGTTAACCTATACAGGAACCCATGATAATGAACCTTTAAAAACGTGGTACAAAGCACTAGATAAATCTTATAAAAAACAGGTAACTACCTTTTTTAAAAACAACGCTTTGTTTCATGAAAGTCCTATTGATAACATCATTCAATATGCCTTGAATACAAAATCTACTATAGTTATTATACCGATGGTAGATTTACTTCACAAAGACAATGAGTGTCGCTTAAATACTCCAGGAACTGTTGGAGGTAATAATTGGCGTTGGAGATTGAAGGATGTACAAGAATATCAGCATGTCATCAATAAAATTCATAAAATGATAAAAGATTCAAAGCGATAAAACTTCATTAATGTGAATCATAAAACTAAATAGAAATCATAGAGCATAGGCTAAAAATATGCTAAAATACATTTAACAGATATAGGGAGGTAATATGTCAACAATTTTAATATTAAATGCAGGTAGTAGTTCGGTTAAATTTCAACTCATGAGAATGCCAGAGGAAAATCTAATTGCAAGTGGACTAGTAGAAAGAATTGGATTGGAAGTAGGAGGATTTACTTTATCTTATAATGGAAATAAAGAAAAATTAGAACGTACTTTTAACGATCATGCAGAAGCGATTTCATTTGTGTTAAACCAATTTATTGAAAAAGGCATTTTGACAAGTTTAGATGAAATTACCGCAGTGGGTCATCGTGTTGTACAAGGTGGTGATAAATTTAGCGGTTCGGTCATTGTTGATGATGTAAATGAACAATTAGTAGAGGACTTAGCAGAATTAGCACCTTTACACAATAAAGCTAGTTTGATTGGTTATCGTAGTTTTAAAGATATATTACCAGAAATAAAACATGTATTTGTTTTTGATACGGCTTTCCATCAAACGATGTCCCCTGAATCTTATTTATATCCATTACCTTATGAATGGTATGAAAAGTTTCAAGTTAGACGTTATGGAGCTCATGGAACAAGTCATCGTTATGTAGCGAATAAAGCCCTAGAAACTATGGGGATGCCAAGCGAGGGTTCAAGATTATTAACTTGTCATTTAGGAAATGGGGCGTCTATTACTGCAATTAAAGATGGTAAATCAATTAACACTTCTATGGGATTTACGCCTTTAGGTGGTATTATGATGGGCACAAGATCGGGAAATATTGACCCTGCAATCATTCCTTATGTAGGAAAAAAATTAGGTATTAGCGCTCAAGAAGTGATTGATAAATTGAATAAAGAAAGTGGTATGTTAGGCGTAAGTGGTTTGTCAAGTGATGCGCGTGATGTAATTGAAGCGGCTCAATCAGGTGATGAAAAAGCTCAACTTACCTTATCAGTATACATTGATCGTATCCGTGATTATATTGGCGCGTATGCGATGCAATTAAGACATATTGATGCCATTGTATTTACGGCGGGTGTAGGAGAAAATTCATCGTTTATCCGCAAACTGGTGATTGATGAAGTAAGACATGCTTTAGGCATTGAAATTAGTGATGAATTAAATGCTAAAAACGGTGATGAACATGGTTTGATTTCTACTGAAAATTCAGCAATTAAAGTTTTTGTCATTCCAACCAATGAAGAATTAGTCATCGCAAGAGACACCTATGAATTAACAAAATAAGCGAAAAAAAAGAACAAATTTAACTGTTCTTTTTTTAATTTATGATAATATTTTTCCAGGATTTAAAATTTCATTTGGATCAAATACTTTTTTAATACCAATCATTAATTCAATTTGACTATCTTGTAAAGATTCTCTTAGATAGTGTTTTTTAGCATGACCAATTCCATGTTCTCCAGATACTTGACCGTTTAATTCAATGGCTTTTTGATACATTGCATCCATGGTTTCTTTCACCACAACAGCCCATCTTTCATCACTTAAATCATCCTTGCATACATAGACGTGTAAGTTGCCATCTCCTGCATGGCCGAAGCTTCGAATTCGAACATTGTATTGAGTTGCGAGTGTCTTAACAAATTCCATAAAAGAATGAACTAAATCAATATTAACAACAACATCACATTCATCCATGATGGTGGTACTATTTTTAATAGCCTCTAAGAAAGCACCACGTGCACTCCAAACACTTTCTTGTCTTTCATCAGTGTCAGAGACGAAGACATCAAGAGCCCCATGTTCTAAACATAATTTTGCAGCATCGTCGTACATCGCTTCAATTTCAGGCTTACTATTGCCACTATAGGAAACAATTAGATAAGCATTGTATCCTTTATTAGGAAAGGCTTTTCCAAGATATTCGCAAGCATCGTCTATGACTTCTTTTTCCATGAATTCAATCGTTGTTGGACGATTAGGTAATTGTAAGATTTGATTAACTACTTGTAAACAATCTTTTAAGTCATCAAATGGAACTAATAAGGAAATCATTTTTTTAGGTTTTGCCAATAATTTTGCATAAACTTTGGTGACCACACCTAATGTGCCTTCACTACCGATCATTAAATCTTTTAAACTATATCCAGAGCTTGTTTTGGCTATTTTTCCACCAAAGGTTAGGATTTCACCATTAGCCATGACTACATCGACTCCTTTGATGTAATCTTTTGTTACTCCGTATTTAACAGCTCTCATGCCGCCTGCATTGGTCATTACATTACCACCAATGGTTGCGCTTTTTTCACCAGGATCAGGTGCATATAAGAAACCTTCATCATCAGCTTTCGCAGCTAATTCCATTAATAGTACACCAGGCTCTACAACAGCGGTTAAGGTATCATGGTCAATTTCAAGAATTTGATTCATCAATTCTAAAGATAAAACAACCCCTCCATAAATCGGCACACAACCCCCACATAATCCTGTTCCAGCACCACGTGGTGTGACAGCTATTTGATGTTGATTACAATAGCTTAAAATTTTGCTTACTTCCTCAGCAGTTTTGGCCAAGATAACGACATCAGGGGCAAAACTACCATACTCTAACATTTCATCGTGATGATAATCTTCATGGACTTTTTCAAATGCACTTACACGTCCTGGACAAATTGAAGTAAAGTATTCGATATCTTCACTTGTACATGTTTGATACTTCATTTTATTGTCCTCCTTTTATTTTTTCAATTAACATTGGAATAATTTCATAAATATCACCAATAACAGCGTGATGTGCTACCTTAAAAATAGGTGCTTGTTCATCTGTGTTAATTGCAATGATCGTTTCTGATTGATTCATTCCTGCTACAAATTGGATAGCTCCACTCACCCCACAGGTAATGATTAGCTTAGGTTTAACGGTTCTGCCAGATAAACCGATTTGATATTGGCAACTCTTAAATCCTTTTTCAACTAAAGGTCTTGTGACTGCTACAATACCACCTAAGTGATTGGCTAATTCTTCAATAAGTGCCATTCCTTTTTCATCTTTAATGGCGTTTCCAGCTACAACTAATACATCACTTGCAGCAATATCTACTTCCTTTGGTTTAGCAGAAACATTTAAAATTTCAATTTTACTTTCAAGTAATTTTGGGTCATAGTTTTGAAGAATGACTTCACCATTTGGATGTTCTACTTTAGTGGCATGGTTCATTACTTTATAACGCACAGTTGCAAATTGCGGGCGATGGTTGGTTGTGATGATTTGAGCCATTATATTCCCGCCAAAAGCCGGGCGTGTTTGTATTAAGTCAGTATTCTCTCTCATTTGTAAAATCGTACAATCCGCTGTTAATCCAGTATGTAACCTTGTTGCTACACGTGGTGCTAAACTTCTACCTGTCGTTGTTGCCCCTACCAAAACCGTATGAGGTTTTAGTTTTAAGATACAATCTTCAAATAGATTCGCATAGCTATCCACTTTAAAATGAGTTAAAGATGGCTCCTCATAAACAAATACTTTACGTACACCATATTCAAGAAGTTGTTTAGCACTTTCCTCAATTTGATGACCAATAAATAAACAATAAACATCTTGAGAAACAATTTTCGCAAGTTCTAATGCCTTTCCTACAAGCTCTAAGGTAACAGGATGGATGTCACCCATCTCATGTTCAACATAGACTAAAATGCCTTTATATTTTGTTTTGTCTATGGCTTTCTTTTCTTCCTTTTCAATTGATATCGCATGAACTGGACATTGTTTAATACAAACCTGGCACATTTTACAAGCAGCGTTGACATTGATATTCCCGTCAACGACTTCTAGGGCGTTAAATGGACAGGCTTTTATACATTGATTACAGTGTACACATAAATCATGATTAATGATAATTCCGCTCATTTTATTGCCCCTCCACATATTTTAAATCAACTAGGGTTTGATATAGTTGATTGCTTAATTTTTTACTATCTCCCACATATTTTGTGGTTTGATCATTACTTACAGGTTCAAAGATTTTTTCTACTTGAGTAGGAGAACCTGATAATCCATAACGTGATTCTTCTTGAATAACTAAGTCATTAAAGGTAATCGTATGGATTGATTTATCTTTAGATTCTTGTTTAAGGGTGTAGCTAGGAAGACGTGGTTGGAAAATGCCATCTTCTACCGTTAAAAGACATGGATAAGTTAGTCTTGTTGTGGCAATGCTATGGGCATATTCTTGATTTAAGGTAATTTGATGCTCATCAACATCAATGATTTTTTTTACCCAACTTACATGAGGAATTGATAAATGTTCACCAATTGCGGGTCCTACTTGTGCGGTATCCCCGTCAGTGGTTTGTTTTCCACAAATGATAAGGTCTACTTCTTTATCGATACTTAAAATACCTTGGGATATTGCAAAGGATGTCGCCAGTACATCAGCACCAGCAAATTTGCGATCCGTTAATAAATACCCTTCATCACATCCTAGTGAAAAGGCTTCATGAATGATTTCAGTAGCACTTGGTGGCCCCATAGTAATTACACTAATATGGGCATTGGTTTTTTGTTTAATATACAATGCAGTTTCAATTGCATATAAATCATAAGGATTCATTTTTGTTTCGATACCATTTCTATTCAACACACCAGTTACAGGGTCAACCTGTACTTTTTGAGTGTCGGGTACCTGTTTAATACAGACAATTATTTTCATAAAATCTCACTTTCTCTACATCAAGTATAGCGCTTACATTTGTAAATTTCAATTACTTGTGCAACCTAAATGAGGAACTTATGAAATTTATAATAGATGGAATTCATTGACAGACAGTGGTATGATTAAAAGAAGAAAGAAGGGTTTATGGCAAAACTTTGTTTAAAACATATAAGTAAGACTTATCAATCTGGTATAAAGGCTATTAAAGACATTAGTCTTGAAGT
>JAWXUG010000103.1:0-5776 GCA_044432885.1 Erysipelotrichaceae bacterium
TGATAAAATTCCCCCATCTTCCAATCGCTTGTGCTACTAGTAAGTTTGGAATAATGGCATCTGCTAAACGAAAGAAATCTACGCGATGTTTTTTTGCATACCAAGCACCATATAATGCCCCTGCGATAACACCACCCTGAATCGCCATTCCTCCATCATATACTTGTAGAAATTCTAGTGGATTACTTAAATAAAATCCTAAATCATAAAACATGCAAAACCAAATCCTTGCCCCTATAATTCCACACGCAAAAGCACCTATAAATAGATCCTCCGCAAAGGCACTTGTATAACCCATCTTTTTTAAATTACGTAAACAAAGTGAATAACATACAAAAGCGCCTAATAATATTAAGACAGCATACCAATAAATTTTAATCGGTCCAATTTCTAAAAAGATTCTTGTTTCTGGAAAAAACTGCATTTTCTATTCTCCTTGTTGTGCTTTGATAAAATCAAGTACCCTTTGCTCAAATTCTTTAGCACTATCAAAGCCTCTATTTTTTAACTTATAATTTTTTACTGCTGATTCAACCAATACTCCCATTGAGCGCCCTTCCCTAACAGGTAATATGGTCATTGGGATATCCATATCTAAAATATTATAGAATTTATCTTCTTCAATACCTACACGATCATAGGTTGTATTTTCATTAAATTTTTGTAAGTTAATCACCAATTGAACTTCTTCCTTATGCAATACTGAGGAAACACCAAACATTTTTTCAACATCAATGACCCCTATTCCTCGAATCTCCAGCATCCCTTTTAAGATTTCAGGTGGTTGCCCCATAATCTTATTGTGAACTCGAGAAACATCCACACGATCATCGGCAACTAAAATATGCCCTTTACTAATTAATTCTAAAGTGATTTCGCTTTTACCCATACCACTTTCTCCAATAATCATAACACCTGTTCCATGTACATTCAGCAATACTCCATGAATATTATCTACAGGTGCTAACTTTTCATCTAAATAACTGACAAGATTTACCAAAACGCGATAGCTTGGTGATTGTGTTATAAATACTGGAAAGTTTTTTCTTTGTGCAATTTCTTTTAAAATAGCTGGGCATTCTCTTCCTTTAGTTAACACAATACATGGCGTATACCCGTCGGTTAAAAATTCAAAGCGTTCTCTTTGAATATGCTCTTCCATTTGATTAATGTATGCTTCCTCTTTATCACCTAACACGACAATTCTTTTAGGCTCACTATGTTTAAAATAACCAGCTAGTTCCAACCCTGGGCGATTGACGTCAGGAACAATAACCCAACGATTTAAAGATTCATCATTACCAGTAATTTGTTTCCAAGAAAAATGTTCCGATATTTCTCGAATAGATGCACGAGCATTATTACTATAATCCATATTTATCCTCCTATTTTAATACCTTCTTTAAGTATTGACCGGTATAACTTTCTTCAACTTTACTTACTACTTCAGGTGTTCCTTTCGCAACGACACATCCACCGTTAATTCCCCCTTCAGGGCCTAAATCGATAATGTAGTCTGCATTTTTAATCATATCTAGGTTATGTTCTATGACAATAACCGTATCTCCATTGTCTACAATCCTTTGTAAAACAGTTAATAATTTACGGACATCTTCACTGTGAAGACCCGTCGTTGGTTCATCTAAAATAAATACCGTTTTCCCTGTTGCACGTTTTTGCAACTCACTCGCCAATTTTACACGCTGTGCTTCCCCTCCTGATAAGGTAGTAGCACTTTGTCCAAGCTTTATATAATCTAAGCCAACATCACTTATTGTTTGAAGTCGATTACGAATCTTATGTACTGAATCAAAGAATTGAATCGCATCTTCAATCGTTAATTCTAAGATATCATAAATATTCTTCCCTTTGTAGGTAACCTGTAAGGTTTCTTCATTATAACGTTTCCCCTGACATTCACTACATGGAACATAAACGTCTGGAAGAAAATGCATAGAGATTCGTTTCACGCCATCCCCTTGACAAGCTTCGCATCGTCCACCTTTTACATTAAAAGAAAATCTTCCTTTATCATATCCTTTTAATTTAGCTTCTGGAGTAAGTGCAAATAAGTCACGTATTTCATCAAACACGCCGGTATAGGTTACAGGATTAGATCTTGGAGTGCGCCCTATTGGCTCTTGTCCAATATCAATAATCTTATCTACATGTTCTAAACCTTTAATTTTCTTATAAGCCCCAGGTTTCACTCTTGGTTTTCCTAAAGATTGTTGAATAGCCTTACATAATATTTCATTTACCAAAGTAGATTTCCCACTTCCTGAAACCCCTGTTACACAGATAAGAGTATTCAATGGAAATTTCACATTAATATTTTTTAAATTATTTTCTTTAGCTCCCATTACCTCAATTGCCAAACCATTGCCTTTACGACGTTTTGTCGAAACTTCAATTTTTCTTCTTCCACTTAAATACTGACCCGTGATAGATGCCTCACACTCCATGACTTCTTTAGGCGTACCTGCTGCAATGACATTGCCTCCATGCACACCAGCCCCTGGTCCTATATCAATAATATAATCCGATTCCATCATCGTTTCTTCATCGTGTTCTACTACAATTAAACTATTTCCTAAATCACGCATCTTCTTTAATGTTTGGATTAATTTTGCATTATCTCTTTGATGAAGACCAATCGATGGTTCATCTAACACATAAAGAACCCCTGTTAATCTTGAACCGATTTGAGTCGCCAAACGAATCCGTTGTGCTTCTCCACCACTTAAAGTTCCAGCCATTCGATCTAATGTTAAATATTCTAAGCCTACATCAATTAAAAATTGAAGACGATTACTTATTTCTTGTATCACTAAGCGAGCAATTTCTTTTTTATACTCGTCTAATTCTAATGATTGAATCCACCCTAACGCTTCTTGCGTAGACATTTGAGTAAATTCATTAATATTAATACCGCCTACCTTTACAGATAGCGCCATTTCATTTAATCTTCTTCCCCCACATGTTGGACAAGTTAAATCTGCCATAAAGTTTTGATACCACTCACGCGATGAACTAGAAGTCGTTTCTTGAAATCTTCTTTCAATTAACGTAATAACCCCTTCCAAAAATTCATTTCTAGTATAGGTATTCCCAGATGAACTTGTCATAGAATAAGCGATAGGAACATCTGAACCATATAAGATGTAATCCAACTCTTTTTTTGTATATTTCTCAATGGGTTTTGTGTAGTCTATTTTATAGTAGTTTAATAAGGTGCGCATTTTTTGCCACTCTATATTTTCAGTATCAACAATGTTTTTGTAGTAGATAATGCCACCTTTTTGTATCGATTTACTGCGATCTGGAATTAAATAATCAATATCTACTTTTTGTTTAATTCCTAACCCTTTACAATCATGACAAGCACCAATAGGGCTATTAAAAGAAAATAGCCTAGGTTCAAGTGATGTAACTGAGAATCCACACTCCACACATGCATAATTAGAAGAGAACAAAGTACGCTCCTCTTTGATTTTACAAATCGCTATCCCATTGGTAAGTTTCAAACATGTTTCTAATGAATCATATAAGCGACTACGTATATCTGCTTGTAAAACCAAGCGGTCTACTACCACTTCAATCGTATGTTTTTTATTTTTTTCTAATTCTTTTACTTCTTCCAAAAGTACTAATTCATTATCAATATAAGCACGAATAAACCCATCTTTAATGAGTTTTTCAATGATATCTTTAAACGTTCCTTTTTCATTTTGGGCAATTTGCGCCAAAATTTCAATTCTTGATTTTTCTTCATTTAATAAAATTCGATCAATCATTTGACCGATGGTTTGTGACTCTATTGGATGATGATGATTTGGGCAATATGGAGTTCCTACTCTTGCGAATAATAATCTTAAATAATCATAGATTTCGGTTACTGTTCCAACAGTTGACCTTGGGTTATTACTAGTGGTTTTTTGATCTATGGAAATCGAAGGACTTAATCCATCAATCGCATCGACATCTGGTTTTTCAACACCACCTAAAAACTGTCTTGCATACGCACTTAAAGACTCTACATACCTTCTTTGTCCCTCAGCATAGATCGTATCGAAGGCTAAAGAAGTTTTTCCAGACCCTGACAATCCTGTCATAATTACCAATTCATTTCTTGGGATTTCTAAATCTATATTTTTTAAATTATTAACACGTGCACCCTTAATAATAATTTTATCGTTCATGATTTTTACCTCTAGGCTATTATATCATTTTTTATTGGGCTTTGCGTTAATCTTGCATTTATCTACATAACAAATTTATAACCTTTAACTATTTAGAAAGTTTTATTTTTCTTGTATAGGCCGTGTTCCTTTAATTTATTAATACTATTTTATATGTCCACCAATATAAAAACCTTTTAAGTTAAATCCTAAAAGGTTTTCAATTCTATAAATGTTGTTTAATTGCTTCCAATATCATCTCATGATCTTGTAAAGGTTCTAAACCACTTACTGCGATGGCTCCTATAACTCCAATTCCTTTTACATGAATTGGAAATCCACCCGGAGTTAATGTTACTTCCTTTAAATCTAACCTGTATTTGCTATATAAGATATCTTCGTTCCCTTTATTTTTCTTCAATAAAGATTTAGTTGAAGTTTGGAAATGATACACTGTGTTCAATTTTCTTTTAATCCATCTGTTTGTGTCAGATGTACTAGTGTCTGTAGAAAAATGGAATAACAACTTATTATTTACAACAATTTCCACAGATAACCGATATCCTTCATTGATTGCTTTTTCAGCTATGTAGCTACCTATTTTATATGCTTTTTCCGCGTTAAAAGTTTGAAATATATAATTTATTTCTTCACTTTCTTCAAGTATATTATTATTCTTATGTAATTCCTTCAAATTAATCACTAACCTTTCTTGTATTGAATTTTATGGTCTGCATAATCACGAATAAAGACAATGTTGAAAATAATGCAGTCATAATATTTTTAGATATAACACACGAGGACAACACAATAACCATATCTATTGCAAACAAAATCGTTGGTATTTTTATATCTTTAAATATTAAATGAATCAATCTTGCTATCGTATCTGTTCCGCCAGTAGCACATTTTTTATGGATAGTTATTGAGATTGATATTCCTACCAACAATCCGCCTAATATGCTTGCTAATATAATTGAATTTGTTATATGTATTTCTGGAAATACTTTTAACAACAATGGCAGCATTAGGATAATACACAATGTCTTAATCCCAAAACTCTTTCCAAATATTAGCGTGGAAATAAGAAACAGTGGAATTGATATAGAAAATGATATGACATCAATCGGTATAGATAGCAATGCACTTAATGAAATTGATAATCCAGTAATCCCTCCTGGTGTCAAGCTATACTCAGTAAAAAAACACTGAACCGCAATTACCATTAATAATGCAGATATTAATAAAGGTATAAATTCTTTTATAATTTTCATTATATTACTCTAAATTAAATTTTTCTGCTGCAGAATCAATCGCACTTCTGCATTTCTTCACAGCACACTCTATTCCATCTGGATCTTTAAATATTGCTGATGAGAGTATAACTACATCTGGATTACATTCAATTAATGGTTCCAAATTATCTGCCCTTAACCCTCCATCAATTGCTAGTTCACATTTTGGATTTTTGGTATCAATTAAAACTCTAGCCCTGTTTACTAAGTCTACTACGCTTCGTCTCCAACCCCAATTATCTTTACCATCTGTTTCATCAACGCCATGTGTAACTATTTGCAAACGATCAATGTCATAAA
>JAWXUG010000104.1:0-5656 GCA_044432885.1 Erysipelotrichaceae bacterium
GTTCATAGTAGAAAATAACTTTTTATCCATGTCATGATACAATACTGGAAATGGGCAAATACTCATTGTGCCACATGTTTCACAATTGAATTTAAAAAGCTCACCAGCTAATACTCTCTCTTTTAGTTCTGGATCTAAGGTAACATTTACAGAGTCCCAAATGGTAAATAAATGGTCACTTTGACAATTTGGGCAAGTAATTTTAACGGAATGACAGCTTGACATAATTGACCTCCTCAATATATATAGATTAATAGTATCAAGCATTATAGGCAAATACAATGTGTTGATAGGATAAAATATTCATAAATAGAAATTATTATTAAAATAAATGAAATTTAGTGAATTGACAAAGAAGTTAACCACTATACATATTAAGGGAAAATTAAGAATTTAAGTTTTCACTATGATATACTTTAAAAAAGGAGCATTTATGAACGAACTTGAAAAAAGAGCGGCAGGAATGTTGTTTGATGCGAATTATAATCCAGAAATTTTAAATGACTTAAATCGGTGCAAAGATCAATGTTTTCAATATAATCAAATACAACCTTCCCACATAGAGGAAAGAAATCATTTTTTAAAGGAACTTTTTGGTCATGTAAAATCCATCCAATGTGTACAAAGTCCTTTTTGGTGTGATTTTGGTTACAATATAGAAGTTGGTGAAAATTTTTATGCCAATCATGGTCTGATTATTTTAGATGGAGCAAAGGTTGTTTTTGGAGATAACGTGTTTATTGGACCCAATTGTGGCTTTCATACAGCAGGACATCCCATTGATGCCAAAAGAAGAAATCTTGGTCTTGAATATGCTCATCCAATTACAGTTGGCAATAATGTTTGGTTTGGAGCTGGTGTTCAAGTGATGCCTGGAATATCTATCGGTGATAATGTAGTGATAGGTGCTGGTAGCATCGTAACTAAAAATATTCCAAGTGATGTGATCGCGGTTGGAAATCCTTGTAAAGTATTAAGAGCGATTACTGAGAATGATTGTGAAAAAGTATTTGGATTTAAAAAATAAGATGAAAAGAAAAAGTGAATCATAAAAATCATGTATAAGATATTTAATTGAACCATGATAAAAAGTGCTTTAGAAATTATTCTAAGGCACTTTTAACTTTTTTATTTGTCATGGTTCTTTCTTGAATGTTAGAAAAGGCTTTTTTCCTTCCCCTTAATAAAATTTTTCTACCCTCACTATTTCGTGTGTAAACGACTTGATATTTACCAATAAATGGTTTCATCATTTTATTAAAGAATACTGCATCTTCTTTGCGTTTTGAAAATAAATCAGGAATGACGAAATATCCATAAACACTATGCTTATGTTTAGAAGAATACAAAAGATATCTTTGATTGTCTATTACTTCAAAAAATTCTGCAAGTGTTTTGGCAAATAATGCTTGATCATGTCCGCTACCGCCTTTTAAATAAGCCATACTTGCAAGTGGTCCAGCACTTGATTCAACACGGTGCTCAAATGTTTCAAAAGCACCATAGGATAAAATGGCTTTTCTAATGCCCATTGAGATTCTTTTTAATGAGCGTATAGGACTCCCGTGGCCAATAAATTGCTTAATAACTAATAAATAGTAGAAAAGGGTGATGGCTAGGGTCGAGCCGACAAGCAAATATAAAAATTCAGCACTTATCGATAAATGATAGAGTAAAAAATTCAACTCAATTTGTAGAATTAGGGAAAATATAATGGAAAACAGAAAGATTCTTTTAAAGTCCGTAAGGAAGAAGGCAGTTAGCACTTTATTGTTTACACTAACTTCTTGCGCAATTTGCATTTCTTCCACCAATGCTAATGAATCTTGCCAGCGTTGACTTAATGTTTCTCGATCAGATGAGCGTTTTAGCATTTCTGCATTAAAACGGTTGGTAGAAGATTTAGATTCGTTAAAATGAGAGATATCCATTATCCGTTCAATCCCTGTTTCTATGACATTTTGCGAGTAATGTAACCCGATAAAATGATCCATTCGTCTTGATAATGTCACGATGTCATCATATTCTTCAAACTCTCTATCTTGTTGATTTGAATTTATTTTAGGTAATTCAATACATGCAAGATGCCAGATATTACTGGTTTTTTGTGGATCCTTTTTATAAGATCTAATGGCTCGTCCACGCATTTGATTGCTCAACATAAAACTGCCGATAAAACTTGCAAGGATTAATGAATTAATACAAGGGGAGTCCCAGCCTTCACCCAATAACGATTTTGTACCTATTAAGGCTTCAATTTTTCCTTCTTCAAAAAGTGTCGTCATGATTTGGGTTAAACAATGTCTATTGCCTTTTATCAGCACTTCAACATAGCTTTGATCTTTCAAATTACCAATTGATTGAAAGGAAATGTCTCCTTTATCCGGGGCAAGCTCTAACAAGCGATCACACGCTTCATTTGGAATAATGGCGATACTTCCGCATAACACTCCTAGTTTAAGAGAGGACTGAATTCTTACATTTTCTCTTCTTAAAAGTTCAAAAATAGGGATTACGCCAATAGAGTGCACATTAAAATTAGGATTACCAATGGTTTTACAATCTTCTTTCTTGATGTAATCACAAAGAATTAAAAGTCTTAATTTTGTATTCATATGTTTATATTCATGAAATGTAATCTCTTTTATACTTTCGCATTTGCCAATAGAACGCATCAGCTGATTTTTGATACTTGGCTTAGAAACAAGGGTAACCTTACGATTTTCTATTAAATGATAGGTTTTTAATTTAGCAATATAGTGGTCTAATGATGATTTCGATATGTCATATGAGAGGGTATCTTTATAGAATACATTTTGTAGTAAGATTTCTAACCATTTGGCAGACATTTTTTCTAAATGAACATAGTTTAATAATTGTTTATAAATACGCGGTATACGATGTTTTTTTTCGTTTGCATAGATAAGTATAGAAGAGAGATAAGATGGATCTTCTAATAAGGAGTCTAAGTCTACTTTTTTTGTGAAAATAGAATGTGAAAGAATAATTTTTTCAAATTCATCATCTTGCATGATTTCTTTCATTAATGCATTTCTTGAAACCTCTAAATCTTTTAATTTTGCCAACTCCTCTTGAGTAGGATAATTTAGATAGACATAGTCTTGGTGGGGACAAAGATTTTTATCTTTTACCAGCTCAGCAACAGAAATTTCTTCATCGATTTCACCACACATCGACATGTAACGAAGCCACATTTCAGGCGTTGAATCATAAGGTGGTGTAGCTGTTAAAGAGATAGTGTAGCGGATATTTACATGTTTTTTGAAATTTTCTAAAGCTCTCCACCACTCAGATCTTAAGTGATGACATTCATCTAGACAAAGGGTGTTAATTTTATGAATAGATAATTCTTTTAATAAATCAAATGTTTCAAAATCGACTTCTTCTCGATAAGAGGTTTCTTCATCGATTTCCTCAATTTCATCTCCTTTATAATGTTTCATTGCACTGTGAATAGATTGATAAGTTGAAACGTTAATCAATTTCATTTGTTTTAGATTTTGAGAGATTACATCTTCAGTGTTTATTTTTTTAGATAAAAAAGCCTCTTCAATTCGCTTTACCCACTGTTCACGGATGGTAATTGTAGGCACTAGAATGAGACATGGTTCATTCATTAAACGAATTAATTCTATTCCTAAAGTTGTCTTTCCAGATCCAGGAGGTGCTATGATGTGGACTTTTCCATCCATCTTGTAGTCATTGTATCTATCGAGGATACGCTGTTGATACTTTCGCCATGTGCCATCAAATTGTAATATGTTTTTATACATTTTTCTTCCCCTAATTTTATTAACTTAAGTATACCAAGACTTTTGCCTAATAAATAGAGAGTTAGAATGATTTATCATTTATTTAATTTAATAAACGATCAGATTAAGTGAATAATGAGACTTTCTATGTATTCCTTTTATGAAAATTTAGTTTATTCTATCAAAACAAAAAAAATTGATTTGAGCTTGTATTTTAGTAAATAGAATACTATAATTAAACTATAAAAATAAGTTGAGGTGATAAGATGGAATATTCCAAAGATATAGCTACTATTTTTAAAGCACTGTGTGATGAAACACGGGTTTCTATCATTCTATATTTACAAACAGGCGAGAAATGCGCGTGTACGATATCGCGTGATTTGAATATAGCGCAGTCTAAACTTTCTTATCATATGAAAATATTATGCGAGTCAGGATTAGTTACAAGTTGGTATGTTGGCAAGTGGACACATTATCGCATGAGTGAGGAAGGTTTTGAGCACGCGATGACTATCTTAAAAGAATTGAAACAGTGTAAGCTGTGTGAAACAGAAAATGGTTGTCATAAATAATCCTGTTACAAATGGTGTTTAGTGAGCGATTCAAAATATAGAATAATTAAAGGAGATGTATATGATAAAAATGATTCAAACTATGTGGGATTTCTTGCAAAATGAAATTTTGGGAATGTCATGGTTAAATCTATTGGTTAAAGATATGCTGAATTACATAGGGGTTGATATTGAGGGTACGTTTGGTGGTGCATTACATTTTTTCATTTATGATGTGATTAAAATTACCTTATTACTTTGTGTTTTAATTTTTATGATCTCATATGTACAAAGTTATTTTCCACCAGAAAGAAGCAAGCGAATATTAAGTAAATTTAAAGGGATAGGTGCAAATATTGTATCTGCATTGTTAGGGACCATCACCCCCTTTTGTTCATGTTCCTCTATTCCATTATTTATGGGATTCACAAGTGCCGGTCTTCCAATTGGTGTAACTTTTAGTTTTCTAATCTCATCTCCAATGGTTGATTTAGGATCACTTGTATTATTGATGAGTATTTTTGGCTGGAAAGTCGCATTAGTATATGTTATTTTAGGATTAATTATTGCAGTAATCGGTGGAACTTTACTTGATAAATTAGGGATGCAACGATATGTAGAATCATTTATCTTAAATGCAAAAAGTGTGGATATTGAACTTCCAAATTTAACAAAATCGCAAAGAGTATCTTTCGCAAAAGAGCAGGTTGTTACAACCTTTAAAAAAGTAATTCCATATATTTTGATTGGTGTTGGGATTGGGGCACTTATCCATAACTGGATACCACAATCGATGGTAGAATCTTTATTAGGAAGTGATAATCCAATGGGTGTAATCATTGCAACATTTGTAGGGATACCAATGTATTCAGATATTTTTGGTAGCATTCCAGTTGCAGAAGCGCTTTTAAATAAAGGGGCTCAACTTGGAACTGTACTTGCCTTTATGATGGCTGTAACTACGCTAAGTTTACCCTCTATGATCATGCTTAGAAAAGCAGTGAAACCGAAACTATTAGGAGCATTTATTAGTATTTGTACAATAGGTATCATACTTGTTGGATATTTATTTAATGTCTTGCAATATTTCTTGATTTAGGTTGTGTAATGTTCAAAAAACAAATGATAGAAGGAGAAAAAAATGAAATTATTTGGGTTAGGAAAAAAAGAAGAAACACAGACATGTTCATGTGAACAAGGTTGCTCATAATCAAAAAATGATGCAATTGAAACATTAAGCACAAATAAAGGCTTAAACATTAAAGTTCTTGGTGGTGGTTGTGCTAAATGTAATCAATTAGAAAAAGTTACCAAAGAGGCATTAAGTGA